>JBQTKC010000069.1:0-11267 GCA_052386575.1 Beijerinckiaceae bacterium | reverse complement strand
GGCTATGCCTGCGGGAACCTTTGGCCAGCTTCGCCCGCCGCCCCCTTTCCGCGGCAGGAATCCTGAATCAGAATTCAGCCGATTCGGGAATCCCCCAAGTGATTCACTCCGTTCCGATACCGCTCTAACCGCTCGCAGGCGGAAGCCATCGGGGTCAAGCTTTGCCGCTGAAACGAGGAGCTCGTCTATGAGATGAGCCTTTTGCGCCGCGACGGCCGCGTCATTAGCGTTTACGTCAATGTCAAGACCGGACAGAGCGCCGGAGCCCGGCCGCAACCTTTCGGAGCGCCATTTTTTTCGCGTCACCATCGACGACGATGGACCAGGTCTTGAAGCCTCGCTGCGCCAGGCCGCGCTGACGCGCGGCAAGCGCCTCGATGAAACAAAGCCCGGATCGGGCCTCGGGCTTTCGATCGTCGCCGATCTGGCGTCGCTTTACGGCGGCCATCTGTCTCTCGAGGATAGCCCCAATGGCGGACTGCGCGCGGACTTGCTGCTGCCCTCGGCATGAGATCCACCGATGAACCACCAATTATTTGTGACGCGATGAACCTTGCAAGCGCGCGGCCAAGCACTATTAAGGCTCCATGTTGTGGTTGATTTTCGCCGTTTTTACCGCCGTCGCGGTGCTAAGCGTGCTGTGGCCGCTTGCGAAAACTCCGCGTGGATTTACCCGCGGCGAAGTCAACATCGCACACTACAAGGCCCAACTCGCCGAGATTGAACGCGACGAGACGTTGCGCCTCGTCGCGCCGGGCGATGCGCAAGGCGCCAAGGCCGAGGCGGCCCGCCGCCTGATTGCGGCGAACGCCGCGCTTGAACCGCCGCCGGCAGCATCGAGGACCAGGGTCCGGCTTGCTTCCGTGGGCATCCTGATTTTCGTTCCGGTTCTGGCGCTCGCGCTTTACACATACATCGGCCATCCGGACATGCCCGATGCACCGCTCGCGGCGCGGCTTGACGCGTCGCCCGCGCGCATGGATTTGGCGGCGGCGATCGCAAAAATCGAAGCGCATCTTGCACAACATCCAGACGATGGGCGCGGCTACGAGGTTTTGGCGCCGGTTTATCTCAAGATGGGCCGCGCCGGCGACGCCGTAAGTGCGGCGCGCGCGGCCTTGCGCCTGCTAGGCGAGACGCCGGCCCGGCATGCGCTTTACGGGCAAGCACTGGTTGCGGCCGCAAACGGCGTGGTGACGCCGGACGCCAAGCAATCTTTTGAAGCGGCGGCGGCGAAAGATCCCGCCGCCGCCGAGCCCCGTTTTTTTCTCGGGCTCGCCGCCGAACTGGAAGGGGACCGCGCGCGCGCGCGCGATATCTGGGGTAAACTTGCCGCCGAAGCGCCGCAAAACGCGCCTTGGGCACAAGCGCTGCGTGAAAGACTGGCGGCGCTCGGCGCGGGATCTGCAACAACAAAACCAGACGGCTTGGCGGCCAAGATCGAGGCGTTACCCAAAGCCGGACAGATGAACGCCATTCGCGGCATGGTCGAGGGCTTGGCCTCGCGCCTGGCGCAAAACGGGCAGGATCTCGAGGGTTGGCTTCGCCTTGTTCGCTCCTATACGGTGCTCCACGATGAGACCAAGGCGCGCGCCGCGCTTATCGATGCGAAGCGCAGTTTTACGGGCGATCCAAATGCACTCGCGCGCATAAAGGCGCTCGCGCGGGAACTCGGGTTGGAAGGTTGATCTTACAATGACGCGCAAAAGGCGCCGTCTCGGTTTGATTTCCGCCGCGCTCGCCACGCTCGGCCTTGCGCTCGGCCTCGTGCTCGTGGCCTTGCGCGACAATATCGTCTTTTTCTACGGGCCGAGCGAGCTTGTGCAAAAAGCGCCGCACGCGGGGCAACGGCTGCGCATCGGCGGGCTGGTGCGAGAAGGCTCGCTTGTCCGCGAGGGCGGCCAGACCGTGCGCTTTGCCGTCACCGATAAAATACAAGAGGTCGAAGTCACCTACACGGGGCTTTTGCCCGACCTTTTCCGCGAGGGGCAAGGCGTCGTCGCCGAGGGAACGCTTGGCGAGGACAAGCTCTTTCGCGCCGACAGTATTCTCGCCAAGCACGACGAGCGCTACATGCCGCGCGACGTCGCCGACGCGTTTAAGAAACAAGGTGTCTGGCGGGAAGGTGCGGAGGCGGCAAGCATGGGCAGATGAGGATGCGCCGATGAGCACGAAAGCCGGGGATCTGCCAAGGAGGCGCGCATGATCGTCGAAACCGGCCATTATGCGCTGGTGCTCGCCTTGGCGCTCGCGCTCGTCAATTCCGTCTTGCCGGTATGGGGCACCCTCGCGCGTGACCCGCGCCTGATGGCGGTCGCGCCTCCGGCCGCGCTGATCGGCTTTGGCCTCGTCACCTACGCCTATTTCGCCTTGACGATGGCCCATGTCGTTTCCGACTTCTCGCTTGTCAATGTGGTCGCTAACTCCCATTCCGCCAAACCCTTGATCTATAAAATCTCCGGCGTCTGGGGCAATCACGAAGGCTCGATGCTTTTGTGGGTGTTGGTGCTTTCGCTGTTCGGCGCGGCGGTCGCTGTGTTTTCGCGATCGATGCCGGAAGATTTTCGCGCGAATGTGCTCTCCGTCCAATCCTGGATCGCGGCTGCATTCATTCTTTTCATTCTGCTGACATCTAATCCCTTCGCGCGGCTCGCGGTGGCGCCATTGGAAGGCAATGATTTAAACCCGCTCCTCCAGGATCCGGGCCTCGCCATTCACCCGCCGTTGCTTTATCTCGGCTATGTTGGGCTTTCGATCACGTATTCCTTTGCGGCGGCGGCTTTGATTTCGGGCCGCATCGATGCGGTCTTTGCGCGTTTCGTGCGGCCCTGGACGCTGATCGCCTGGATATCGCTCACCCTTGGCATCGCGATGGGCTCCTACTGGGCCTATTACACGCTTGGCTGGGGTGGCTTCTGGTTCTGGGATCCGGTCGAGAACGCCTCGCTGATGCCATGGCTCGCGGCCACCGCGCTGTTGCATTGCACGGCGGTGATGGAAAAGCGCGAAGCCCTTAAAATCTGGACGATATTCCTGGCGATCCTCGCTTTCTCCTTGTCGCTAGTCGGAACCTTTCTGGTTCGTTCCGGCGTATTGACTTCGGTCCATGCCTTCGCGAGCGACCCCACGCGCGGGGTCTTTATTCTCCTCATTTTGGTGATTTTCATCGGCGGATCGTTCGCCCTTTTTGCTTTGCGGGCGGGCGGGCTGCAACAAGGCGGCCTCTTCGCGCCTGTCTCGCGCGAGGGCGCCATCGTCCTCAACAATCTTCTTTTGACAACCTGCTGCGCCACGGTTTTCACCGGCACAATCTATCCGCTGGCGCTCGAAGCCATTACGGGGGAAAAAATCTCGGTTGGCGCGCCATTCTTCAATCTGACCTTTATCCCCTTGTTCCTTCCTCTGTTTGTTCTGATGCCGGTTGGCCAGCTGCTGGCGTGGAAACGCGGCGATCTCTTGGGCGTCACGCAGAGGCTTGCCGTTGCTTTTGCCGCCGGGCTCGGCTTCGCGGCCATTCTTGCGGCATTGCGCGGCGGCCCCGCCCTCAGCGTCATCCTGTCCGGCGTCGCGGCCTATGTGATTCTCGGCTCTTTCGCCGATCTTGGCTGGCGTCTTTTCGGCGGCGGCGTCTCTGCCGGCCTAGTGGGCCAGCGCGCGCGCGGCTTGCCACGCCACGCCTTCGGCACGGCGTTCGCGCATGCCGGGCTCGGCGTGACCCTGCTCGGCCTTGCCGCGACCGGCTGGGGCGCCGAGAAGATCACGGCGTTGACGCCTGGAGAGGCGGTCGAAATCGGTCCTTACGAACTGACCCTCGAGAGCGTTGGCCCACGCAGTGGCCCGAACTATTCCGAACTCGCCGGGCACACGCTAATTCGTTCCAAAGGTGCGCTTGTCGCTACAATCGATCCGGCAACGCGCTTTTATCCCGCCCGCCGCATGAACCGGTCGGAGGCGGGGATCGCGACGCTTGGCCTTGGCCAAGTCTATATGAGCATCAGTGATGTCGCCGCCAATGGCGCCGTCAACGCGAGGATTTTTTGGAAGCCGCTGGTCGCCTTGATTTGGATCGGCGCGCTCGTCATGGCTTTCGGCGGATGTTTGTCGCTCAGCGACCTAAGTTTCAGGGTTGGCATCGCGCGCCGCGCCCGCAAGGCGCAAGCGCCGCGCCCGCAACCGGCGGAATGAATGCGATGATTCTTGCGCGCGGCGCCGTCTTGACATGTTTGCTCTTGCTGGCGCCGCTTGTGGCAAAGGCGGTTCAGCCCGGCGAAATCATGCCGGACCCGAGGCTTGAGGCAAGAGCCCGCGTGCTTTCTGCGGAGTTGCGCTGCATGGTCTGCCAGAACGAGTCGATCGATGAATCCCACGCGGATCTCGCCCGCGATTTGCGGCTGCTCGTGCGCGAGCGGCTCCAGGCAGGCGACAGCGACGATCAGATTCGCGCCTTTCTCGTTCGCCGCTATGGCGATTTTATTTTGCTAAAGCCGCCCTTCAAGCTTGAAACCTGGCTGCTTTGGGGCGCGCCGCTACTTTTCCTCCTCACGGGCGGCTGCATGATCCTTGTTGCCCGGCGCCGGCAAAAGCGCCTCGCCCCGGCCAACAACTTGTCGGAAGCCGAGCGCGCAAAACTCAAAGCCTTGCTTGGCGAAGACGGAACTTGAAGGCCAATCTAAAGCGGCAGATTGAACACGCGGCCTGGTATCAACTCCCCCTTCTCGACCGCGCCGACGGCGACGGCGATGCCGCCACAGAGGGCATAGGCGGAGCCGTGCAGCGGCGCGTCATGGCCGCGCAGAAGGATGGACTGGCCGCGCCGGAGTTTTGTGGCGGCATCGCGATCGACCGTCACGCGGGGCAATTCCGAAAGACCCGTTTCGACGCGCCGCAAGGCGCTCGAGCAGGACGCGTCGCCGTCTAAATCCGCCAAAAGCACGGCGTCCGTTTCGAAGAATGGCCCAACTCTGGTTCGGCGCAAGGCGCTGACATGGCCGTAGCACCCAAGCTGTCTTCCGAGGTCGCGGGCAAGCGCGCGCACATAGGTTCCCTTGCCGCAGCGGGCTTCGAACATCGCCTCGTCGCGCCCCGTGTCGATAAGATCGAGCGCGTGGATCGTCGCCGCACGCGGCGACAACACCGGCGAAGCACCTCCGCGCGCGAGATCGTAGGCGCGCTCGCCATTGATCTTGATCGCCGAATAGGACGGCGGGGTTTGCTCGATCGTCCCGGTAAACTGCGGCAGCAGCGCGAGGATCGCGTCGCCAGCTGGCCGCGCATCCGATTGTGCGGTCAGCCTGCCGTCGGAATCGTCAGTGTCCGTCTCAATGCCCCAGCGCACCGTAAAGCAATAGACCTTTTCGCCGTCTTGAACGAAAGGCACGGTTTTTGTCGCCTCGCCAAAGGCGACCGGCAACACTCCCGTGGCGAGCGGGTCGAGCGTTCCGGCGTGTCCCGCCTTCTTGGCGTTGAAGTGGCGTTTCAGCCGTGAAACCGCATGGGTCGAGGTCATGCCGGCCGGTTTGTCAAGCACGACCCAGCCATGAATATCATCTCGCGAGGACGCGCGGACCTTCATTCTGGCTCGCCCTGCTGCTTGTGCAAATCGCGTTTTACCTCGGGCAATTCGAGCAGTGCGTCGATTCGCTCGTCATAGGCGAAGCGCGGGTCCGCCTTAAAGCGAATTTCTGGCGCGACTCTGAGATTGATGCGCCGGGCTATCTCGCCGCGCAAGACCTTCTTGTGCCGGTCGAGCGCGGCCAATACCTCGGCGACGTTGTTGCCTCCGAGCGGCATGACAAAGATCGTGGCGAGCTTTAGATCTGGGCTCATGCGCACTTCCGGAATCGTTACGACCTTGCTTTCGAGAGCCGGATCGCCGATCGCCGAACGAACCAAAAGCTCGGCCATGGTATGGCGGACAAGCTCGGCCACGCGCAACATTCGCTGCGACGGCTCGCCGCCCCGGGCGTGATGGGTTCGGGACATGATGGCGTTAGGTCCGGTTATTCGATCTCGCGCGGGGAACCCCGAGTAAATGCGGGCATTGTTTCGACCGCCCGAATGGCTGCCTTCTCGGCACGAGTGTCGACCTTGTCATGCACGGCGTTGCGAACGAAATCTGACAGAACCTCCAACTTGCCGCCTTGTTCGTCGACCTGACGCTGGAGCGCTTTTAACTCCTCCCGCAACCGCTTGTTTTCTTCCCTGAGCGAAGCAACAGAACGTTCGAGTTGGAGAATATTCGCAACAAATTCTCCGACTCGCCGCAAGGACGGAAACCTCCATTCGTCGCCTTCACTTTCGGGCGTTTGCCCCGGCTTCGTTTCGTCGTCCCCCGCGGCCATTTCGCCTACCCGATCAACTCATTCAGAATCTCCTGGGTTCTGGCCTGCGTGCGATCTATCCGCTTGCGCCGCATTTCGATTTCAACGAGATCGGCTCTCGTCTCTTCAACGACCGACGACATCGTGTCGGCAGCCTTCTTCAGCACATCAACGCCTACGTCGAATGCTTCGCCCAGACCTTTCTGCCAAAGCAAATGAAACACTTCGTCCCCATGGGGCCATTCCAGCGGTCTAATATCTACTGCCTTGACCGCTTCGCCGCCAAAAATGTCGCCGAGCTCCTCTTGAGCATTCGATTTCGCCTTTTCGAATATCGGCGAATCGTCACGATGCGCTCCGAGTCTGACCAATTTGGCCGACGCGGCTTTTTCGATATCGCTCGCAAATTGCGCGACGACTTCGCTTACAAACAGCCCCACTGATCCGCTCTTGACATGCACAACGACCTCATCACCAGGCCCGACGAACTCAAGCCCGAAATCCTTCAGAGCCTCGCGCAGGGCAATATTCTCGATTTCGGGCATTCGAGAAGTTCTGACGCCGGCCGAACCCATGATGTCGTTCCTCACAGCGAGCGTTTGATCTCCTGCACGGTATAGCATTCGATGACATCGCCCATCCGCATGTCCTGGTAATTCTCGAATGCCATGCCGCATTCCTGCCCGGCCTGCACTTCCTTGACCTCGTCCTTGAAGCGTTTCAGGGTCGAGAGCTTGCCTTCATGCACCACGACATTGTCGCGGATGAGCCGCACATTGGCGCCGCGCTGCACCGTGCCGTCGGTGACCCGGCAGCCCGCGACCTTGCCCACCTTGGAAATCGTGAAGACTTCCAGGATTGTGGCATTGCCGAGCATTTCCTCGCGCAAGGCCGGCGCGAGGAGGCCTGACATTGCCGCTTTCACGTCATCGACGAGATGATAAATGATATTGTAATAGCGGATCTCAATGCCCGACTGTTCGGCCAGCGCGCGGGCTTCCTTGTGCGCGCGCACATTGAAGCCAATCACCGCCGCCCCCGAGGCTTCGGCCAAGGTGATGTCGGATTCGGTGATCCCGCCGGCGCCCGCATGGATCACGCGCGCCGCGACTTCCTCGGTATTGAGCTTTTCGAGCGAAGCCAAGATCGCCTCGACCGAGCCCTGAACGTCGCCCTTAATTACGAGCGGGAACTCCTTGCGGCCAGCCGTCTTCAACTGGCTCAACATATCAGACAGCGATCCGCGCGCCAAATTGCCCCGCGCGGCGGCCTTCTCGCGCCTCTGCCGCTCGCGATATTCGGTGATTTCGCGCGCTCTTGCTTCGGTTTCGACGATGGCGACGCGATCGCCGGCCTCGGGCGACCCGGAAAAGCCCAAAACCTCGACCGGCATCGAGGGACCCGCATCCTGTCGCGGCTCGCCCTTGTCGTCGAGAAGGGCGCGCACGCGGCCCCACTGCGAGCCGCCGACGATGAGATCCCCAACTTTCAGCGTACCGCGCTGGACCAGCACGGTCGCCACCGGCCCGCGGCCCTTGTCGAGCCGCGCCTCGATGACGGTTCCTTCGGTTGGGCGCGCCGGATTGGCTTGCAAGTTGAGCAATTCGGCTTGGAGCGCGATCAGATCGAGCAATTTATCAAGGTTGATGCTCCTGGTCGCCGATACTTCGACCTCAAGCGTTTCGCCGCCGAGCGATTCGACTTGCACTTCATGTTGCAGCAATTCGCTGCGCACGCGCTCCGGTTTGGCGTCCGGCTTGTCGATCTTGTTGATCGCCACGATCATCGGAACATTGGCGGCGCGCGCATGGGCGATCGCTTCCGCGGTCGGCGGCATGACGCCATCGTCCGCGGCGACGACAAGAACGACGATGTCCGTGACCTTGGCGCCGCGCGCGCGCATCGCGGTGAAGGCCGCGTGACCGGGCGTGTCGATGAATGTTACCTTCGAGCCGTTCGGCGCGACGATCTGATAGGCGCCAATGTGCTGGGTGATGCCGCCGGCCTCCCCGGAGACGACATTGGCGTGACGGATCGCGTCGAGCAGCGAAGTCTTGCCATGATCGACGTGACCCATGATCGTCACGACCGGCGGACGCGGCACAAGATGTTCGCCGGAGTCTGGCGCGCCAAAGAGCCCTTCCTCGACATCGGCCTCGGCGACCCGTTTCACGGTGTGACCGAGCTCCTCGGCGATGAGCTGCGCCGTGTCGGCATCGATCACATCGGTGATTTTCGCCATCTGGCCTTGTTTCATCAGCAGCTTGATGACATCGACGCCACGCTCCGACATGCGGCTGGCGAGCTCCTGGATTGTGATCGTCTCGGGCAGGATCACTTCGCGCGTGAGTTTCTCCTTGGCCTCGTTGACATGTCCCTTGAGCCGTTGAACGCGGCGGCGGAAAGCGGCGACGGACCTGGTGCGCTCTTCCTCTTCCCCGGTGACATTGGCGACCGTCAGGCGGCCGCGGCTCTTCCCTCCAGCGCCCCGGACCGGGCGTGGAATTGCGGTCTTCGCCGGCATTCCAGGACGGCGAATAACGTAGGGGACTTCCTCGTCGCCGGCGTGGGACGTTTTCGGCCCGGGAAAGCCGGCCGTGGCGGCCGCTGCCTTGCGCGCGGCGGATGCCGCCGGCGCTGGCGCCGGTTCGCCGCCGGCGAGACGCCGTTTTGCCTCGGTTTCCGAGCGGCGCTTGGCTTCCGCATCTTGCGCGCGGCGCGTCTCTTCCTCGCGTTTGCGGGATTCGGCCGCGGCGCGCTCGTCACGTTCGCGGGCTTCTCGTTCTTCACGGGCCGCGGCCTCGATTTCGGCACGCTTGCGCTCTTCCACCTCGCGTTCACGGGCGCCGGAAAGGGCGCGCGACCGGGACTCGCGTTCCTCATCCGTCAGCGAACGCAAAATAACCCCGGACGATGTCCGCTGCGGCGGCGCTTGCGGAGGTGGCGGGGCAGGCTGCTGGGGCGGCGCCGGGGCGGCCGCGGGCGGCGGCGGCAAATTCGCCTCGCGCGGCGCGATCGCGCGGCGCTTCACCTTCTCGACGACCACCGCCTTCGAGCGTCCATGCGAAAAGCCCTGGCGCACGACGCCGGCCTCGATCGGACGCTTCAATGTGAGTGTTCCGGCCGGAGCAACGCTCAGCGTGTCGCCGGGGTTTTTGGTTTCATTCATCAGTCTTGCGTTCCCGCGATTTCGGTGTCAGCACGCCGGAAGGCCGGCTACTCGATTCCGCATTCGATCCCGGTCCGGATGTGCGGCCCGGACTTTCCGCCAACGGCACTCCGGATCGAAAAAGCGTCAACTTCCGGCAGCGTTGCAAAAAACCCTCGGTTGCCCGTCCTTCGATCAAAGCCGCATGTATCACATTTGCCCGTCCCAATGCCAAACTCAATTGGCCGGAGGCAAACAGTTCCATGCGCGGCCTCGCCCGTTCATCTCCATAACGCCGGCGAAGGCTTTGCCCGAGTTTGTGCCTCCCTTCGGCGCCACAATCCTCGGCATGAACAAGACAGGCGACGACGCCTGCGGCGATTGCCTCCTCGACCTTGGCAAAACCACATACGATCTGACCGGCCTTGCAGGCGAGCGACAAAGCCTGCAGGCAGTCCTTCGTCAAGAGAGCCTCGACCTCGGCCGCCAAATTCTCCGAAGCGGCGACCTTTCTCCTAAAAGCACGGGAGAAAGCTTGCCGTTTGACGGCTTCCGCCACGAAGCTAGCCCGCGCTTTCACCCAAACGCCGCGTCCCGGCAATTTTCGTCCGATGTCAGGCACGACGATCGCACCCGGCCCGGCAACGAAACGAATCATGTCCGCGGGCAAACCTTTCGCCCGCGTGACAATGCAGGTCCTCTCGGGCAAATCTTCCGCGCCGTGGCGTGAGGGCCTGACCACATGCTTTTCCCCTATTGCCTGGACTCGCTTGCAAACGGATCCTCCCCCGTACTGACTTGCCCAGGTTCGATCCATCCCGCCTTGACCCGCGCGGTCATTATCAGGGCTTCCGCTTCCTCGCGCGAGATCTCGAAACCGTCAAGAATGCCGGCGTGCTTCGTCGTCTCGCCATCCTTGCGTTCGCTCCAGCCAACGAGGTCGTCGGTCGCGCAGCCGGCGAGGTCCTCGACGGTCTTGACATCGTTTTCGCCAAATTTGACGAGCATTGCCGTCGTGACCCCGGCGACCTCCTTGAGTTCGTCGGAAACGCCAAGTTCTTTCCGCCGCGTGTCCTGCTCGGCCTCGACCTTGGCCAAATAATCATGCGCGCGGGTCTGAATCTCGGCGGCCGTATCAGAATCGAAACCCTCGATCGCGGCAACCTCGGACGGCTCGACGAAAGCCAATTCCTCGACCGACCGGAATCCTTCCGACGCCAGCAACTGGCCGACGACTTCGTCGACGTTTAGCGCGTTCATGAAGATGTTCGTGCGCTCGGCAAATTCCTTCTGCCTGCGTTGCGACTCCTCCGCCTCCGTCAAAATATCGATATCCCATCCGGTCAGCTGCGACGCGAGCCGGACGTTTTGGCCGCGGCGTCCAATCGCCAAGGAGAGCTGGTCATCGGGCACGACGACTTCGATGCGCGCGGAATCCTCGTCGAGCACGACCTTGACGACTTCGGCTGGCTGCAAGGCATTGACGATGAAGGTTGCGGCATCCGGCGACCACGGAATGATATCGACCTTCTCGCCCTGCAATTCATTGACGACCGCCTGCACCCGCGATCCGCGCATGCCGACGCAGGCGCCGACCGGATCAATCGAAGTGTCGCGCGAAATCACCGCGATCTTGGCGCGCGACCCAGGATCGCGCGCAACCGACTTTATCTCGATGATATTGTCGTAGATTTCCGGCACTTCCTGGCGAAACAGTTTTGCCATGTATTGCGGATGCGTGCGCGACAGAATAATCTGCGGCCCGCGCGGTTCGCGGCGAACATCATAAACATAGGCTC
>JBQTKC010000068.1:0-3302 GCA_052386575.1 Beijerinckiaceae bacterium | reverse complement strand
GCTTCGCCCAAGCCCAAGCCGCGCCGCCGCCGCCTCGAACCTGCGCCCGATCATCGAGGCATAGGGGCCGGAGCCCACCATCCGCGCGCCAAACTTCGAATCGTAGAGCTTGCCCGCGTGGGCCGCGCGCATCAATGAATGTACATGTTTGAGCTTGCCCGGATAATGCGCGCGCAGCCATTCGCCAAAGAGTTCGCGGACTTCTAGCGGCAGCCGCAACAAAACATAACCGGCGTCGCGCGCGCCCATCGCTTGCGCGCGGGCGAGGATCGCCTCGATCTCGGCGTCGTTGATCGCGGGGATGATCGGGGCGACCATGACGGCGGCTGGGACGTTCGCGGCCGCAAGCCGCCGGATCGCGTCGAGCCGCCGTTCCGGGCTGCTCGCGCGGGGTTCCATTTTGCGGGCAAGTGCTGGATCAAGCGTCGTCACCGACAAAGCCACCTTGACCAGGCCCTTCTTGGCCATTGGGGCGAGGAGATCGAGATCGCGCAAGACAAGCGCCGATTTGGTGACGATTGCAACCGGATGACTGGTTCTGGCCAGCACTTCGAGCACCTTGCGCATTAAGAGCTCCTTGCGCTCGATCGGCTGATAGGGATCTGTATCGGTTCCAATCGCGATGGTTTTGGCGGCATAGCCCGGCGCCGACAATTCGCGCTCAAGCAGGCTTGCCGCATTGGTCTTGGCAAAAAGCCTTGTCTCGAAATCGAGGCCAGGCGACAGGCCGAGGAAGGCATGTGTCGGGCGCGCGAAACAATAGACGCAGCCATGCTCGCAGCCGCGATAAGGATTGATCGACCGGTCGAAGGGTATATCGGGTGATTCATTTCGCGTGACGATCGTTTTAGCGGACTCGCGCGTTACTTCCGTCAACAAAGTCGCCAAATCCTCGGGCAGATCCCAGCCGTCATTTTCGAAACAGCGGTTCTCTTTTTCGAAGCGTCCGCTGGCGTTCGACAAGGCGCCGCGGCCCCTTTGCGGCGGATACAACGCACCGTCCGCGTCCGGCGCGCGAGCCGGTTTTTTCCGCCCGGTGTCCATTGCCGCCGTTTCGAGCTTGGTTCGCACGGCGGCGTTGCCCTTCTCGCCATTGTCATGTTTTTGCAGTGTTTCCGGCATGTTTTTTGAAGCGCGGCCACCGTGCCAGCACTATCCGGCAAACTTTCTGAACATGGAACGTTCCATGTTTATAAAGGAAACATATACAGAACACTCAGTCTGAAGTCAAATGTTCCTGTGGATAAGCGTGGATAACTCTTGCCAGAAATTGCGGTTTGGAACGCCAAGCCACTGAGTCGATGACAAAAGCGGAACAGTATCGTTCGGCGCCCGCGCCGAAAGGCTTTTTATAGGCAACTTGAATTCGGCCTCATGGTGCCCTTCGACCGGATGGCGGTCGGGAGTGCCGTTACCCGTAGCAATGCGGCAGGGCGGCAACGCAAGAGTCATCGAAAAGCCCAGCCGCGCCTTGTTCATTGCCTTCGATTGCTAGGAGCCGGGATTTCGTCACGACGCCGCCATTCGCGGAGAAACCGCCGATCCCGCCGCCGGCCGCGACCACCCGGTGGCACGGCACGACGATCGCAAAAGGGTTGCGTGCGAGAGCTTGCCCAACGGCGCGCGCCGAGCCCGCGGCGCCGGCCTTTGCCGCGAGGGCGCCGTAGGTCATCGTCGCGCCTCGCGGAATGCACCTTGCGGCCTCGTAGACGCGGCGGTGGAATGGCGGAACAGGGTCCATGTCCAGCAGGACAAACGAAAGGCCGGCAGGCTCGCCGCGCAAATAGGCGGCGATAGCGTCTTGTACGCGAACTACCTCGGATGGCGGGGCCTCCTCCCTCGCGCGCGGAAATCGCTGGCGCACGCGCGCGCGGGTTTTTTGCAAGGTGGCCTCTGGAAGCTGCACGCAGCCGATCCCAGAGGCGCTCCAGGCGATCGCGCAGCCGCCGATCGCCGTATCGAAGAGTGTAAAAAACACCGTCATGATCGCCCAATCGTAGCACTCGCCGCGAAATTCACACGCGAATTTTCAAAAAAACGGGCAGCAAGTTGGAACGCCTCGGCCAGCGCGGCCGCGCAAGGGCCGTATATGGCGGTTGGCCCAACGCTAAGACTAGCCCCCGGTTTCCTCGCTATCCAGCGGATCGACGACACCGCCGACCAGATTGGCCGCAAACAGCGCTTCGGAGGCGGGCTCCCGGCGCAGCGGACGCAGGCGCAGTTGCGTTGCCGCAACCTCATCCTCGCGTGCGAACAGCGCGGCCCGCGCCTCGGCGACGCTCGCCTCTTTGAAGCCGCACGTCTCGCCCGGACGCATCTGCGCCAGTCTGCCGATATCGGCGCGGGCGACATGCCCAAGCTTTGTATAGCCTCCGGTCGGCTGGCGATCGGCCATGAGAACAAGCGGTTTCTTGTCGCCGGCAATTTGGATCGCGCCGAGCGCAACCCCATCTGACACGATATCGTAGCCTCGCGCGTGAAAAATTTCCGGCCCATCGAGACGATAGGCCATACGGTCGGCCGCCGGGGTTAGAGTGTATGCGCCAGAGAAAAAGGCGTTCAGAGCCTCCGGGGCGAAATAATCGTCCTGCGGGCCAAGCACGACGCGGAAAGGTTTTGGATCGCGGGCAAGCCATGGCGCATCGATCATTGCCTCAAAGCTCGCACCGTCGAGCCTCCTTGCCGGAGCGGCGGGCAGTACATCGCCCGCCCGCAGCATCCGCCC
The DNA here is from genome assembly GCA_052386575.1 of Beijerinckiaceae bacterium. GTDB lineage: Bacteria > Pseudomonadota > Alphaproteobacteria > Rhizobiales > Beijerinckiaceae > Methylocapsa. The sequence goes on along the minus strand of JBQTKC010000068.1, from coordinate 577 downwards.
GTCCATCCCGCCCATCGCCGAGCGCGTATGGGTTGCCCGGCTTCCCATGACGACTGGCGTCTCGAAGCCGCCTTCAACGGCGAGATAAGCGAAGGCGCCATATTCGCCCGCCCGCGCCTCTAGAACCTCGCCTGGCCGCAGCAGCAGGCACGCCGCGGCGGGTAAAAGCTCGCCGCCGCGCCGCCAGACAAAAGCCCCGCCCGCAAAAGCAAGCGCGAGCGGCGCGTCTTCGCAGATGACTTCAAGGCCGCCGGTTGACACTTCGATTGCCGCCGCGCAATCGCCGTTGCCGAGAGCCAAATTGGCGGTCCGGAAGGCAACCCAGTCCATGGGTCCCGCCGGGGTCACGCCATGGCGCTGATAGAAGTGGCGCCCGCCGTCTTGAATGGTCGCGCCCGGACCGGCGTGCAGGACGCGCAGGCCGCGGCCCATGTCAACGATCCTCAAGGAGTTCGCCGCGCGCGCAACGCTCGCCCGACTCGGCGGCGATACTTAAGTCATCGAATGCCGCGCCATCGATCCGTTCGAAACAGAACTCATCTCCTATGCCGGCAAAAGTGACCTGCGCGCGCGAGGA
>JBQTKC010000067.1:0-6750 GCA_052386575.1 Beijerinckiaceae bacterium | reverse complement strand
GCCGCGATCGCAAAGGCCCTGGGTGCTGCCGGGGCATCGGTCGTCGTCAACTATGCCTCCAGCAAGGAGGGGGCGAACCGCGTTGTCGCGGCGATCGCCGGCAAGGGCGGCAAGGCGATGGCGGTGCATGGAAGCGTTGCGGAGGCAAATGATGTGCGGCGGCTGTTCGAGGAGACGAAGAAAGCCTTCGGTTCGCTTGATGTGCTGGTGAACAACGCCGGGGTCTTTGCTTTCGTGCCTCTCGAGGCCGTGACGGAGACCGAGTTTCACCGGGAGTTCAACATCAACGTCCTCGGAACGATCCTGGCGACAAGAGAGGCGTTGAAGTATTTCGGGCCTGCCGGCGGAAGCGTGATCAACCTTAGCTCCGTTGTAAGCAAGAATCCGGTGCCCAATTCGGTCGTCTACGCGGCTACCAAGGGTGCGATCGACACGCTTACCCGCGGGCTTGCGAAGGAGCTAGGGGCTCGCAAGATCCGGGTGAACGCCATCGCTCCGGGCGGGGTGGAAACCGAGGGCTTCCGGCAGCTCGGGATCATCGGAAGCGATATTGAAAAACGGATCGTGGCGGCGACCCCGTTTGGACGCTTGGGCCAGCCAGACGACATCGCGCGGGTCGCGGTGTTCCTCGCTTCCGACGGTTCCGGATGGCTGACGGGCGAAAGTATCAAGGTGTCAGGCGGCTATTGACGCTTTAATTCGCGAAGCTTGCGGAAATCCCCCGCGTGGTCCAAATTAGGCTGGGAGGTTGGCGGTGGACGCACCACTCGCCAACCGGGTCAGGTCCGGAAGGAAGCAGCCCTAACGAGACCGGGCGGGTCTCTGTCCAACCTCCCACGTTGGTAGCTTCGCGGCAACTTAAGCTTTGCCAGGCCAGCCGGCCGGCTCGCCGGGCGTTGGCGTGGCCCGAATCAATCCTCTGAGCAAAAGGCCCGCGCGATGCCGGACGGCAAGGAACCGCCGTTGAGCTCCCATGGCGAGGCCGATCCAGAGCTTGGAGATGGCGCGATCGCGGCCGCGAAAGGCGAAGCCCGGAAACGGGCGGCCTATCGCGTCCTTGCCCGAAAGTACCGCCCCGCGCGCTTCGAGGATTTGATCGGCCAGGACGCCATGGTCAGGACGCTCTCGAATGCCTTCGATCTCGACCGCATCCACCAAGCCTATGTTCTGACCGGGGTGCGCGGCGTCGGCAAGACCACCACGGCGCGCATCCTGGCCCGCGCCTTCAATTACGAAGCTTCCGCGAGGGCCGGGCGCCCGGCCGTGACCCGCCCAACGATCCATATGCCGGAGCTTGGCGTGCATTGCCAGGCGATCATCGAATCGCGCCATGTCGACGTGATTGAAATGGACGCCGCCTCGCATACTGGGATCGACGACGTGCGCGAAATCATCGAGAGCGCCCGCTACAAGCCAGTCATGGCGCGCACAAAAGTTTACATCATCGACGAAGAGCATATGCTTTCCAAACAGGATTTCAACGGCCTTTTGAAAACCCTGGAAGAGCCTCCCGATCATGTGAAATTCGTGTTCGCGACGACCGAGATCGAAAAGGTGCCGGTCACCGTGCGCTCCCGCTGCCAAAGGTTCGATTTGCGCCGCGTCGATGCGGGCGTGCTGACCGGCTTTCTCGCGTCGATTTGCGCCAAGGAGGCTGTCGCGATCGAGGATGAAGCGCTTCGCCTCATCGCACGGGCGGCGGAAGGCTCGGTGCGCGACGCGCTTTCGCTTCTCGACCAGGCGATTGCCCATGGCGGGGGGGCCGGCGCGATCGGCCCCGAGGCGTTACAATCGATGCTGGGGCTCGCCGGCCGGGGCCGGATCGTCGATTTTTTCGAGGTTCTTATGCGCGGCCAAATGGCCGAGGCTCTAAGCATAATGAAGGAGCTGCATGATTTTGGCGCCGATCCGTCCGAAGTTCTTGCCGAACTCGCCGAATTCATCCATCTCGTCACCCGCCTAAAACTCGTGCCGGACGCCGCGCAAGACGCCTCTTTGACGCCGGAAGAGCGAACGCGCGGGCAGCGGTTCGCGCAAGAGTTGTCGATGCAGGTTCTTACCCGCGCTTGGCAATTGCTGCTGAAGGGCCTGCGCGAAGTGAAGGATTCGCCGCGCCCGCTCGCCGCCGCCGACATGGTGCTGGTGAGAATCGGTTTCGCCGCCGGCTTGCCGGCCCCAGACGAGGTTTTGCGCAAGCTCGCCATGACGCCAAGCGGCGAGACGCGAGAAGGATCTCGCCGCCACGATCCAGGCGGCGGCGCGCCCGAACCGGCGCCCATTGCGAGCTCCACAAATGGAGTTGCGCCCCCGCCGCGCGAAAATACCGGCGCGTCTTCAATGGCGCTTTCCCGGTTCGAGGATGTGATCGCGCTTGCTGCCCGCCATCGCGACATTCAAATGAAGATCGCGCTTGAGCGCGACGTGCGCCTCGTTCGTTTCGAGCAAGGCCACATCGAATTTTCGGCCGCGCCCAGCGCCTCGCCGCAGCTTGCGCAAACTCTCGCGCGCCGCTTGCAGGAATGGACGGGAAGCCGTTGGATGGTCGCAATTTCGAGCACGCCCGGCGCCCCGACTTTTAGGGAGCAGGAGGACGCCAAGGCGGCTGCAGCTTTGTCCGGCGTGCGTGCCGAGCCGCTGGTCCAAAGCGTGCTCGCCGCGTTTCCGGGCGCCGAGATCGCCGGTGTCCGCGCCTGCGAGACCGCGCCTCGAACCATGCCGCCCGCGGCAACGGACGGCGAAACGAAAGATGAAATCGGCTTTAGCGAGGGCGCGGAAGACGAGTTTTGAATGGGGCGTTGCCCGCGGGCTCGCTCCTCTTCGCAAGCAAAGGGAAAACAGCAATGCCCGACATGCTCGGTTTGATGAAGCAAGCGCAGGCCATGCAGGCAAAAATGCAGGAAATGCAGGCGGAGCTCGAGCGGATCGAGGTCGAGGGGCAGGCAGGCGGCGGCTTGGTTCGCGTTACTCTCACCGCCAAGGGTCAGATGAAGGGGCTTATGATCGACGACCAGCTCCTCAAAGTCGATGAGAAAGTGATCCTCGAGGATTTGATCGTCGTCGCGCATGAGGATGCGCGCAGAAAGGCCGAGCGGCTGATGGAAGAAAAAATGAGGGGCATGACCGCGGGCCTCGCGCTGCCGCCGGGCATGAAGCTGCCGTTCTGATGCCGCCAGGTTGAGGACTCTTGTCCGATGGGCCAACGCGTCGCCGGTCCCGAGATCGAGCGGCTCATCCAATTGCTGGCGCGTCTGCCGGGGCTTGGACCGCGCTCGGCGCGCCGCGCCGCGCTGCATTTGATACGTAAACGCGAGGAACTTCTCGCGCCGCTCGCCGATGCGCTACGCGTGGCGTGCGAAAAAATCGTGGTCTGCCGCGCCTGCGGCAATGCCGATACCTGCGATCCTTGCACATTGTGCCGGGACGACCGGCGCGATCCAGACACGCTCATCGTCGTCGAGACGGTGGCCGATCTCTGGGCGCTCGAGCGCGCCGGAGTTCTTAGCGCGCGCTACCATGTGTTAGGGGGAACCTTGTCGCCGCTCGACGGCATGGGCCCGCAGGACTTAAACCTTGCGAGCCTCGTGGAAAGGGTTGCGGCCGATCGCGTCAAGGAGGTGATCCTTGCCGTCAATGCGACGGTGGATGGACAAACGACTGCGCATTACATCACCGGCCTTTTGGCCGATTCGCAGGTCAAGATCACGCGGCTCGCGCATGGCGTTCCAGTTGGCGGCGAGCTCGACTATCTCGATGAAGGCACGCTTGCCGCCGCGATCAAAAGCCGGACCGCGTTTTGACGCCGCCCCCCGTTTCCGTCACGATACCGTCACGATGGGGGCTTTACCTGGTCCGGCGGCGCCCAAGATATTTCCGTGCCGGCTCCGCTCTGATGAGTGGGCGAGCGGTTCGGCCTCGCAACCTTGAATCCAGAATAAAAAACCTGCGGCCAAACAAACCATGGGAGCGGTCATGGCAAATCCTTTCGTGCATGTCGAACTCACCACCCCCGATACCGGCAAGGCGAAGTCCTTTTATGGAGCCTTGTTCGACTGGGAACTTGACGACATGGAGATGGCGCCCGGCTTCACCTACACGATGATCCGCGTGGGCGAGGGCACCGGCGGCGGCATAATGAAGACTCCGGCGCCCGGCGTCCCGACCGCCTGGCTGCCTTACGTGCTGGTCGACGATGTGGCGGCGGCGACCGCCAAGGCGAAATCGCTTGGCGCGACGGTCTGCAAGGATGTGACGGAGGTGACGGGAGCGGGCAGCTTTGCCATCATCATGGATCCGGCCGGCGCGGCGATCGGGCTCTGGCAAGAAAAGGCGATGTGACCAGGGGAGCTCGGGCGCGCTGCGCGAATTAACCGATCAGCGAACGGTAGATCGCGATCGTTTCCTGCGCGGACGTGCTCCAATTGTAGCGGCGGGACGTCCATTGCTTCAGGTCCTCGCGCCATTCGTCCGAGACCTCCATTGCGGCCAGCGATTTCATCGCCAGCGTCAGAGCATCGACATCGCCCATCCTAAAATAGTGCCGCGCCGGAAGCTCTACCTCGAGATGCGGTTCGATATCGCTGACCAGCGCCGGCAGGCCATAGCTCAACGCTTCCAGCAAGACGATCGGCAGTCCCTCATGCGACGAGGGCAAGACGAACAATCCGGCATGAGCATAAAGCTCCCGCAGCGCCAAACCCTCCTGGAACCCGGCCGCCACGACATTTCGCGTTTTTGCGGCAAGCTCTTCAACGGACCGGCAATAGGCGTCGAAGTGCACGCTTCCGCCGGCCAGCACGAGCTTCCACCCCGGCAGATCCGCTCGCGCGAAGGCTTCGATGAGGTCGAGGTGCCGCTTCTCGGGGACGATCCGGCTCACCGTCAAAATATATTTGCGTGGCGCGAGCCCAAATTTTTCCAGTGCTGTACGGCTGGAAGGGGCAACCGAAGGCTCCACGCCATTTGGAATATACGCGGCGTGCAGCCCGTATTTTTTCCGCACATGCGCCTGCATTGTCCTTGAAACCGTGATCCGCCTGCTGGCGGAGCGCATCCCCAAGGCTTCGCCGAACCGCAATACGCTCTTGCTTATGGGTCCCCATTTTTGCCGGTCGTAATCCGCGCCATGGTGAGTGACGACGACTCTTAGGCGGAAAAGCCGGGCGAGCGGCGCCAAAACGGCCGGCCCGATAGCCTGAATATGTAGGACGTCAGGTCTGCGGAATGCCGCGTACATGATGGCCAGGAAAGTATGGGCAATGGCTTCCAAATATTTGGACCGCGGCGCCCACAATTTCACGAACTTGACGCCGTTCCATTCGGATGGATGCCCGCCCTTGATATAAGGCGAGCGCACCGCGGCCGTCACCCTAAAACCTGCCGCGGCGATGGCCGGATAGAGATTCTGAGCGTGCGTTTCCACGCCGCCCTGCACCCCAGGAAATCCGCGGAGGCCAATAACCATCACATGGGGGCCGCATGCGCGATTGGCGTTCGCGGCCGGATTCGTATTTGGCTCGTCATTTTGCAAAAGCTTGCCCGGATTTTGCAAAAGCTTGCCCGGCCGCCGCCGGTAAAATTGATTCAGTTTCTCGATCCTCTGGCGCGCTGAAAATGTCTGGCTGGCTAACCCTCAGCCGCGCAAAGACTACGTCGCGGAACTCATTTGGCTTGAAATTCCTCTCATGCCGTTCCGCCAAAGGCGGGTCATTCATTGATATATTCGAGCTGCGGATAGCGTTCGGCCGGCGTTTGGCGATTGCGGTCCAGCTTGTTGGCCTTGTGCGCCGTGCCGAGATACGGGGTGCGCGGGACATGCGGCGTGGGTCTGACGTGGCCGTAATCGATATAGTCCTCAAAGCAAATCGGTTTACCCAGGGTGACTTTCAGCTTGTTCTTCAAAACCCACATCATCGGCCGCGTCTTTGGCAATTGCGGGACGATCCGCGACCGCATGGCCGTGCGGGCCGTCGTGACCATCCAGCAATTCTGAGTGCAGCTTGCGACCTTCTTAAGGCCTTCGCTCGTCAGATCGCTTTGCATGATTTCACTCCAGCTCTGGCGCGCCAGATTGCCGAGGGGAATATCCGAGCGCACATTGCACGCCCACACATCCGACCATGGATCGATGAACGCGAAGTCGCTCCCGGCGGTGCAAGGGATAAGACGCTCGTGACCGAGCACCTTCTCGATAAGCCCGAGATTCAAGTAGGCGCGGAACCAGTTCTTCACCTTGCGGCCTTTCAGCAACTCGGTGATAAGATTTTCGATGGGTCTCGCAACCGTGGCTCTGTTGTAAAAATGGTTGTCGTTTTTGTAGAACTGCCAGGCGTTGTGCAGCGTCGTCGTCGCAAGCTCGAAACCTTGTTTACGCGCGAATTCATAGACGTCCAGCAATTGCCCGACATTCTCGTCTTGAATGACAAACGCAAATCCGAGGTCCGTGCCTCCAGCCTCCTTCAACATGCGCAGCCCGGCCGTCTTGGTTTTATGGCCGTCCTTCTCGCCGCGGATTCGATTGCTCGTCTGCTCGTTGCCTTCGAGGCTGAAGCGAACCTTGACATTCGGATATTTCTTGATGATCGGAACCAGCCGCTCGGGGTGCAGGCCGTTGGAACTGATCTCCATGACCCGCGCCTTCGGGTACAGAATATCGACCATTTCCCGAAGGTCGCGGCGCAGCGTAGGCTCGCCGCCCGAAAGATTCAGATTGTCAAATCCGCCGGGGCGCTTTGCCAGGGTTTCAAGCGTTAT
>JBQTKC010000066.1:0-8587 GCA_052386575.1 Beijerinckiaceae bacterium | reverse complement strand
GCTATTTTGCGTTGACGGCGCGGCGCAAATCCCTGAGCGCTCCGATTCGGGCAGGGAACGCGGCCAAGGACGATCTGGTTTTCAAGCTTGCCGGCGAGCACAGTCGGCGCGATCTTCTTGCCTTGTTCTGGGTGGGGACGCTCGTCCTGCTTGCTGGCGCTGAAATTAGACGCCGAACTCGGGGTTAGGGACAAAGCCAACCGGGTTTCCGCAAAATCGCTTCGATGAGGACGCGCGGCCACTCCGCGCCAAAGTCTTCGCCGGGGTTCGAAGCAATCGTAAGCTGGCAATGCCATTGACGGCCGAAACCCAGTATGCGACCACCCGTCGCCGCATGAAGGTGCGATCGCGGGCGGTTAGCTCAGTTGGCAGAGCATCTCGTTTACACCGAGAGGGCCGGCGGTTCGAGTCCGTCACCGCCCACCACCACTCAGAATGTACGCCGCAAATTTCGGCGCCGGTCGCGGCCTTCGCAATCCGCAAGTGGCGCCAGCTGGCCGAGGCTTGAATGGGTTGCTGGGCGGCGCCATAGCGAAAATGCGGGTCGCCGGATTGTCCGTGACTCGCGCAACGCGCCCGGCTCGAACCCTATTACACGTGAATCCTTTGATGCGCTCGCCGCAAAAGGCGCGTTCGCCGTCTCGCGCCGTTGAGCCAGCTCGGCTAGGCGACGGCCCTGATCCCTGCCCAAATCGGTGGCTCGTCGACAATGCCCTGGGCGGTTTTCCAGGCCAGCCTGGCCAAACCTCCCTGGCAAGCGCGCGCATTTTATCGCGATCGCCATGCGCGAATTAGCGCGCCAGGCCCTGTTGCGCATTGGTCAAAATTTCCCAACGAGCCACCACGCCACAAGAAAAACGCCGGCACATACGGCGATGCCTATCAACACGGTGAGCACGGCACCAAACATCGCGGGCTTCCTTATTTTGCTTTTTTAGAATTTGCTTTTTTCGCTGACATGGAACTGCCAGCCGACGCTGGTTATTTTCTCCACCTTTTGATTATGGAGCCCAAAAGGATTAGGAAACCGCCCGCCGCTATGGCGACAAATGCGGTCCACACTTCTGGGGGCATAGTGTCCATCTTTTTTCTCCGGTCGAGATTCAAATCCGGCGGCCCGCCAATCGTTCCCGGACTTATTCTGAAGCCGCCTCTCGCGCGCCACGTATACCGATCCAAAGCGGGCGCAAAATTCGGCGGCGGTTTCAGGCAAAGGGAGGCGCCGCGCTGGCCTAACGAGGCGCCGTTGTGTCTCACCATACCATGCTCCTATCGACCTTGGTCATTTACCTTACGGGCCCGCAAGAAAAAGGTTGAACGCCCGGCGTTTGCGGTTATGTAGCGTCATCGCCAGGCCAAGATAGAAGGCGCGATCATGGGCTTGGCGGCGGCAAGGACGCGCGCGTTGCCGCCTCGGCAACCCTCTCGGCTAAGCGAAAACCAAAATGACCATCGATCCGCGCCTTCTGCTTTTCGAGATGTTTGAGGCGGCGGTCGGCGCGGCTTTGCCGGAAAAGTGCTTGGCCCGGCATCTTCCGCCCCGGCCGCGAGGCCGCGTGATTGTCGTCGGCGCCGGCAAGGCCTCCGGCGCGATGGCCAAGGCGGTCGAGGATTATTGGCGAGGTCCGCTCGAAGGCTTGGTGGTCACCCGCTATGGCCACGGCGCACCCTGCCAACGCATCGAAGTGGTCGAAGCCAGCCACCCGGTCCCTGACGCGGCGGGGCAAGACGCGGCAAGACGCATTCTCGCGATAGTCAAGGGTCTCGCCCACGAGGACTTGGTACTTTGCCTGAATTCCGGTGGCGGCTCGGCGCTTCTTGCGCTCCCCGCCGATGGCGTGATGCTCGAAGACAAGCAGGGCATCAACAAGGCACTCTTAAAGAGCGGCGCGACCATCTCCGAGATGAACTGCGTGCGCCGGCATTTGTCGGCGATCAAGGGCGGGAGGCTCGCCGCCGCCGCCGCGCCGGCGCGGGTGGTGACCCTCATGATTTCGGACGTGCCGGGCGACGATCCGTGCGTGATCGCCTCCGGGCCAACCGTCGCCGACCCAACCACCTCCGCCGAGGCGTTGGCGATCCTGCGAAAATACGCCATCGGCGTGCCCGCGAACGTCCGCGCGCATCTTGAGTCGCCCGGCGCGGAGACATTGAAGCCGGGCGACCCCAGGCTGGCCGGAGTGACGAACATCATGATCGCGACGCCGCAAATGTCGCTTGAGGCCGCGGCCGAGGTGGCGCGCAAGGCGGGCATCGCGCCCCTCATCCTGGCCGATGCCATCGAAGGCGAGGCGCGGGACGTCGGTTACGTCCATGCGGCAATCGCAAGGCAAGTTCACGCCCATGCACAGCCAGCGGCCCCGCCTTGCGTTCTGATTTCCGGCGGCGAAACCTCGATCACCCTCAAGGGGACCGGGCGCGGCGGCCGCAACACCGAATTTCTGCTCGCGCTTGGCATCGCCTTGGATGGCCATCCAAACATTTACGCGCTTGCCGGGGATACAGACGGAATCGACGGCTCGGAAGATAACGCTGGCGCGCTGCTTTTGCCCGACAGCCTTTCACGCGCGGCCAATTCTGGCATATCAGCTAAAGCTATGCTCGCCAATAACGATCCCTATAGTTTTTTCGCCGCGATAGGAGATTTGGTGGTGACCGGGCCAACCCTCACCAATGTCAACGATTTCCGCGCCATCCTGGTCCTCGGCTAACGCAAGTCTTAAAATGGGCCGTAAAGGTTCTGAAGCGTATTGGCGTCGAACCCGCGCAATATGCCGCGTTGCCGCATGATCCTATTGTGAGAGCGGTTTCCAATTTTTAAGATCATGTTCTAAATAAGGAAAACCCCTGCGCGACTTCGGCGGTTGCGCTCGCGCCCGCGATTTTGCTAAGAGTGTAAGTCGGCAACCAACTGGAGGAACTATCATGGCGGGCCGCCACTTTCTTTTCGTCCCAGGGCCAACCAATGTCCCTGACCGCGTCTTGCGCGCCATGATGGTGGCGATGGAAGACCATCGCTCTTCGAAATTTCCCGAGCTCACGCTGCCCCTGTTTCAGGATTTGAAGAAGGTGTTTAAGTCGGCAGAAGGGCAGGCGTTTATTTTCCCATCGTCCGGCACCGGCGCCTGGGAGGCTTCGCTCTGCAACACGCTTTCCCCCGGAGACAAGGTTTTGGCCTCGCGGTTCGGCCAGTTCAGCCATTTGTGGATCGATTTGGCGCAGCGGATCGGCCTCGACGTCCAGGTTCTGGAAGAAGAATGGGGGACGGGCGTCAAGCCGGATAAGATCGAATCCATCCTGCGCGCCGACAAGAGCCATCAAATCAGGGCCGTGTTGGCTGTCCAGAACGAGACCGCGACCGGCGTGACGAGCGATATCGGAGCGGTGCGCAAGGCCATGGATGCCGCTGGTCACCCGGCGCTCCTCTATGTCGATGGGGTGAGCTCGATCGGAAGCATCGATTTCCGCATGGATGAGTGGCGTGTCGATCTCGCGGTCGCCGGCTCGCAAAAAGGTCTGATGCTGCCGGCGGGCCTCGGCATCGTCTGCGCGAGCCCGCGCGCGCTTGCGGCCTATAAGAGCGCCGGCCTCAAGCGGGTGTATTTCGATTTCGGCGACATGATCAAGGCCAACGCGACGGGCTATTTCCCTTACACCCCGGCTTTGCCGATGCTGTACGGCCTGCGCGAATCGCTCAAGATTCTTTTCGAGGAGAAGCTCGAACGGGTGTTCGAGCGCCATAACGTTTTAGCAAGCGGCGTGCGCGCCGCGGTCAAGGCCTGGGGCCTGCACCCTTGCGCGAAGGAACCGAAGTGGCATTCCGATACGGTCACCGCGATCGTCGTCCCGCCGGGTTTTAATGGCGCCGATGTGATCGACGCCGCTTTCCGCCGGTATAATTTGTCGCTCGGCGCCGGTCTGTCGCAGGTCGCGGGCAAGGTGTTCCGGATCGGCCATCTCGGCGATCTCAACGACCTCATGGTCCTTGGCGCTCTTTCCGGGGCGGAAATGGCGATGCGCGATGTCGGCATGGACATTAAGCCCGGCAGCGGTGTCGCCGCCGCCCAAGACCATTTCCGCTCGACCATCATGGCCAAGGAAAAGAGACCGACGGAGCAAGAACATTTCGCCGCGCTGCACCCGGAGGGCGTTCTCAACGACTGAGGCCTTGCGCCACGTCTCGCGCGCCGGACCGGCCCGCGCGATCGCGGACCGCACGCGATTGCGCGGGAGTCCCTTTTGTGGCAGCGGCTTGCAGCGCCGCGGCGGCCGAAGGTAAAAACGCGCGAACCGCAAATGCTCAAAACGCGCCTCCCGCAAGGATCCGGGCCTGCCTTGCACGGGAACGAAGCGTAAATCGAAATCTTAGGAAAGATCGCGCCGTGCAACACTCGATCGTCTTTCTCGACCGTTCGACCCTCGAGGCCAATCTGAAAACGCCGGATTTTCCGCATAGCTATAAGGAATATGCGGTGACCTCGGCGAGCGAGATCGTCGAGCGCCTGCGGGATGCGACAATCGCCATCATCAACAAGGTGCCAATGCGCGACGCGACGCTGGCGAAGCTTCCCAAACTTAAACTGATCGCGGTCGCCGCCACCGGCACCGATGTCGTGGACAAAGACTACTGCAAGGCGCACGGCATTATTGTATCGAACATCCGCAATTACGCCTTCAATACGGTTCCAGAGCATGTCTTCGCGCTGGCCTTCGCGCTTCGCCGCAACCTCCTCGCTTACCGCGACGACGTGCGCGCCGGACGCTGGCAGGAATGCGACCAATTCTGTTTCTTCGACCATCCGATCAGAGACATGCGCGGCTCGACGCTCGGCATTGTCGGCTATGGCGCGATTGGCAAGTCGGTCGGACGGATCGCCGAGGCCTTTGGCCAAAAGGTGCTGGCCTACGACATTTTTCCGCAGCCTGGCCTGACCGGATTCGAAACCTTGCTGCGCGAGAGCGACATCATTACCTTGCATTTGCCTTTAACGCCCGAGACCAAAAACATGATCGGCGCGCGTGAATTGCGTATGATGAAGAATGATGCCCTACTTATCAACACCGGCCGCGGCGGGCTCGTCGACGAGGTAGCCTTGGCCGATGCGCTGACCAACAAGATCATTGGCGGCGCGGGCTTCGACGTGCTGACCATCGAGCCCCCAAAGCAAGGAAATATCCTGCTCGATTTGCGGCTGCCCAATTTCATCGTCACCCCGCATGTCGCCTGGGCGAGCCGCGAGGCAATGCAGATTCTCGCCGACCAGCTCATTGACAACGTAGACGCATTCGCGGCGGGCAAGCCGCAAAACGTGGTGGAAGCCTGAGCCTGGCTTCGAGAGGAGGGACGATGCCGGCGGACATCGAAATCGCGCAACAAGCCAACATGCGCCGCATCGGCGAGGTCGCGTGGGAAAAGCTCGGCATCGCGGCCAAGCACCTTGAGCCCTATGGCTACTACAAGGCCAAGATATCTCTGGATTATGTGGATAGCCTCGCGGACCGTCCGGATGGCAAGCTCATTCTTGTGACGGCCATCAGCCCGACCCCGGCCGGAGAAGGCAAGACGACAACCACTGTCGGCCTCGGCGATGCGCTGAACCGGATCGGCAAGAAGGCTTCCATTTGTCTGCGCGAACCCTCGTTAGGCCCGGTGTTCGGCATGAAGGGAGGCGCGGCCGGCGGCGGTTACGCGCAGGTTGTGCCGATGGAGGACATCAACCTTCATTTCACCGGCGATTTCGGTGCGATCGGTCTGGCCCATAACCTTCTCGCCGCGATGATCGACAATCATATTCACCACGGCAATGAACTGAACTTCGACGTGAGACGCGTCGCCTGGAAGCGGGTCATCGATATGAACGACCGCGCGTTGCGGCAAATCACCGTGGCTTTGGGCGGGGTTGGCAACGGATATCCGCGCGAGGACGGATTCGATATCGTGGTCGCCTCCGAGATCATGGCGATCTTCTGTCTTTCCACCTCGATCAAGGATTTGAAGGACCGGCTGGGGAAGATCGTGGTTGGATATACGCGCGACCAAAAGCCTATTCGCGCGGCCGATTTGAATGCGCATGGCGCCATGGCGGTGCTTTTGAAAAACGCGCTTATGCCGAACCTCGTGCAAACTCTCGAAAACAACCCGGCCTTCGTTCATGGCGGGCCTTTCGCCAATATCGCGCATGGCTGCAATTCCGTGCTCGCGACCAAGACCGCGCTAAAACTTTCCGATTATGTGGTGACCGAGGCGGGCTTTGGCGCCGATCTCGGAGCCGAGAAATTCATCGACATCAAATGCCGCAAATCAGGCCTTCGGCCGCGGGCGGTGGTGATCGTCGCAACCATCCGCGCCCTCAAATTTCATGGCGGCGCGGATATCAAGGAGTTCAATACCGAAAATCTCGATGCGCTGACCAAAGGCGTCGCCAATTTGGAGCGCCACGTCAACAACATCCGCAACCATTTTGGGCTTCCGTGCATCGTCGCGATCAATCATTTCAGCTTCGACACGGATGCCGAGATCGCGCTTTTGATAAGCAAAATGGCGCATGAGAAAACCCCGGTCGTCGTGTGCCGGCATTGGGCGGAAGGCGGCAAGGGCGCCGAGGAGCTGGCCCGTATGGTCGTCGATATGGCCGGCAAAGCGCCGGCCGACTTCCAATTTGTGTATGAGGACGAAGCCCCGCTCTGGGACAAGGTGACGGCGATTGCCACAAAACTCTATGGCGCGAGCGAGGTCACCGCCGATTCCAAGATTCGGGCGCAAATCAAGAAGCTGCAAGACAGCGGTTATGGCCAATATCCCGTTTGCATCGCGAAGACTCAATATTCGTTCTCGACCGACGCAAAGCTGCGCGGCGCGCCGTCCAACCATGAGATCAATATCCGCGAAGTCCGCCTCGCCGCCGGCGCGGAGTTCGTCGTCATGGTGTGCGGCGAGATCATGACGATGCCGGGCTTGCCCAAGGTGCCGGCGGCGACCAAGATCGATCTCGACGACAGCGGCAAGGTCAGCGGATTGTTTTAGGACCCGAACAGTGGCATGGACATTGCTTAACCGAGGATCTTTTCCGCTCAGGACTCCGGTTTTGGGTGAGCTTTTGAGAACGGTGTAAGATGCGAGCACCGTAACGGTTTCGACAAAAAAACTTCTGCTTGCAAAGGAGATTTATTCAGAGGCCCGCAACACGTTCCGTATTGGGGCCTTATTTGCAGCCCCACGTCGTGTGATTTAAGCTCGCACACTCGTCCATCATCGCGGAACTTCCTCGCGCGCGCTTGGCGCCTCACGCTGGAAGTTTCGTCGATGGATTGCCGAAACGTCAAACTCCTACCGCCACCCCGGCAAAGCCGGGGGGCGTGCTTCTTGCTCGGAACCAAATTGGTAAATCTTGAGATTCGGCCGAGCAGTCTGGCTTATGGAACGAGATTTGCGCGCGGTAAAACGGGGACGGCATTGCCAGAAGGATCAAACTTCGGTCATCTGAAAAATGTCGGTAAGGAAAGAATGCTGTGAAAACGTCAAGTATGTGTTTCTTTTCGGCTCCAATGCTTGTCGCATGGTCTCTAGTGCTATCTGGATGCGGTCCAAGTTCTAGAGATTTTACCAATATATTCTATCGACCTGTCGGCATTTGCAAAGGCTATGTATCGCCAGCTGGCCCTATAACCGCAGGGGCAAACAAAGGCTTTGCTGTCTTCAAAATCGAATCCGTGGACAATACAAAATATGGCAGCAACTTCAGTTTCGCGCCGGAGCGGCTTTTTGTGAACCAATCCCCGCCGATACTGGCTGCAGGTAGCGGGAATCGCCGCTTTGTGTATCCAGATCCTAAATTCGCACAGACCATGGGCTTTAAGAGCATTCCGCAAACCACTATCGCGGCGGGCGAAAAGCTCGACATCAATAGTGTTGTTATCATTCCCCTTGACATAAATAACCCAAGCGGCGGGGCCGAAACCAATCAGTTCAGTTTCGAGCTTGCGTATGATACCGGGAGCGGACAGCGCGGCGAGCAGCAAAACGTAAATGAAGATATAGTCTTCACCGTAACAACTCCCCCCGACGCAAAGTGGTCGGTGGTCGAGAATTGCAAAGAGCTGGCGTTCAAATAGCGGCCGCTGAAAAGGCGAGAAACATTATTGTTGAATGCCGGTTTTACCGAACGCTTGCATATTAGGAGTTGAGAATCGGCCTGCACGAATGGCTACAAGGTTTTCCAGCGAAGAGATTTGCCGATCGGATCGGCCAGCGGGCGCCAATAGCTAGGCGGATCGCGGTCCGATGTGGCTTGCGTCGCACAGCCGGCAGGCCGGTCCCAATCGCTGGTTTATTTGGATGGTCCCTTTTGGGATCCAGAACGGTCACCTCGCGCGGCTGTCAACGCTTTAATGGCCGGTCAACAAGTAAGCGCTGGGCGGTGTAGTCCAATAGAGATAGATTACATAGATCACATACGCCGGAATGACGACGCGCGTGGCCATCAAAATTTTCATCAGCACGTCCGCGTGACGCTTATCCTTCGCAGCGATTTCGGCTTGTAAAGTCTCTTCTTGCGATAGATTCATACTCGTCTCCTTAGAGTCCGTC
>JBQTKC010000065.1:0-1578 GCA_052386575.1 Beijerinckiaceae bacterium | reverse complement strand
GTCGACGGTTCGCGCAGACACCGTATCGTCCGCGCCGACGACATAGACATAAGTGCCGGGGGCACCGTGCTGAACCGCGCTTGAAGGCACGGTCACGACGCCGTGCAAGGATTTGATCAAGAGCCGTGCATTGACAAACTGGTTCGGAAAAAGCTTGTCGTCCAAATTATCGAAATCGGCGCGCAGCTTCACCGTGCCGGTCGTCGGATCGATTTTACTGTCGAGCGCCTTGACTTTGCCAACCGCAAGGGGGGTGACATTGGCGCGGTCGTAGACTGTGACCTCGAGCGTCCTCGCGGCACGCATCGCCGCCATGATTTCCGGAATATCGTCCTCCGGCACCACGAAAATTACCGAGATCGGATGCATTTGGGTGACGACCGCGAGCCCGCTGTCGTTTGTCTGAACGTAATTCCCTGCATCGACCAGGCGCAGCCCGACTCGGCCATCGATCGGCGAAACAATGTGCGCGTAGATCAAGTTCAGCTTCTGCATGTCGATCAGAGCTTGATCGGTTTTGACCGTACCCTCGTGTTGCTTGACGAGAAACGCTTGGTCGTCGGCCTGCTGGCGGGCAATCGAGTCTTGTTTCAAGAGCATCTGAAAACGCGCCAAATTCTTGCGCGCCTGATCGAGAAGTCCCTGATCGCGGGCGAGCTGACCCTCGAGCTGGGCCTCCGCCAATTGAAACGGGCGCGGGTCGATCTGCGCCAGGAAGTCGCCTTTCTTGACCAATTGGCCTTCCATGAAAGCGACTTCGAGCAGCTGACCGTTGACCTGGGACTTTACCGTTACGGCCGCGATCGGCGTCACCGTGCCGAGGGCAGTCACGATGACCTTGATGTCGCCCGTGCCGATGGTGGCCACGCCGACCGTTTGCGGCGCCGCTTCCTGGTCGCGGCCCGAATCGCTTGGCGGCCGAAACGTCCCCGTGATCTGGTAAATGCCGAGCCCAAGCAGGACGGCGATGCCAAGAAGAAAGATCGGCCTTAGCCGCGATCCCGGCCTTGTCTTGGTGCCGGGCGGCATGACCCTACCTTCGCGAAGGCTGGCGCCGTCGTCGCGGAGCAGCATGTCATCGGAGGCCTCTATCTTGGCCCCATGGGTCCGGTCATCCATGTTTTAGCATACAGTGCCTTGCCATTTCATGCATCTAGCTCATGGGAAAATGGCCGATCATTGTTCCAAAGCGTCTTACAGCCGCCGTTCCATGGCATGAACGTTTTGTAATATTCTCACTTCCACATCTGGCTGGCTTATAGCGTTGGTGTGGCATGGGCTTCAATCAAAAGGTGGAGACCATGAAAATCGCTCCACGCGCAAGACGATCCGTTTCGCCCGGCTTGATCTTCACATCGGATGGCGGCTCAATTCTCCTTAGGGGACCTCGAAGAATTTAAGCTTTTGATGCGGCGGAGGTGAAAGAAGGCCTGTTTGGGGAGCCGCGGCGCCGTGTTGCACCGCGAAGTTCGCCGCCTCCCCGCCGCGGCGCCCCCGTCCGGAGCTCGTTCGTTCCCCTTGAGCGCCCCGCGCCTTGCGGCGCTCATGCGGCCGCCGCCATCCGCTCCAGGGTGACGA
>JBQTKC010000064.1:0-5128 GCA_052386575.1 Beijerinckiaceae bacterium | reverse complement strand
CTCGTCCGCGCCAATCTGATGCATCGCAAATCCGTTCTTAACCTGAAAGAGATCCAGCACAGAGCGCCGCTCGATCCCAGACAACAACAACTAAACCTATCCTATGCTTGAACCGGACAGCCGTGGCCTTGAGCCGGGCATGACGCGAAAGTCAATCACAACGGGACCTGGTATTAACGGCCAAAAGAGCGGTTGAACAGTAGGGCTGGCGCCGACTCGTCGCAAATTTCGCCGATGGAATGTTCCAGCCGCGGGCAGTTTGCGGCAAGTGCAGCGCTGTCCAAGACATCGGGGAGCCGCGTGTGGCGCACGCAAACCGCGCCGCCGGCCCCCCACGCCGCCTCAAAAGTCATTCTCGATTCCGACTCGGCGCGCTGGATGCCGACCGTGTCGAAAAAATCGATCGGCGTGCCGTCGCGCGTATGGCCAATGCCGTCGCCGCAATAGTCGGCGCGGACCAGCCGGACGCAGGCCTGATAGTAGGGAGCGAGGGAAACATTGTTGGGCCCAAAACCCCAGGGCTTGTAGCCGAAGAGGACGCATTTGCCCTCGGCGCCTCCGGTGCAGGTGAGGAGAATTCCCTGTTGCGTGGGCTCATAGCGCCCGTCGGCCGTGAACGCCCCCGCGAGCGGGAAACCGAGGCGCCGTCCATCAGCGTCTGGCAGGCACAGATTGCGCCACTCGCCGCTCTCGGGATCCTGTTCCGAGAGCGCGTAGAGGACTATTTCTCCCGCCGGGTCCTTCGAGTCGCGCTCCACGGCATCGATGCGGATGCGGCGCTGCTGGCCCGTGCCGTCCCCGAGTGCGAGAATCGTCCCTGGCAGCTGCTCTTGCACGAGGATCCGCCCGTCGGTCAGGGAGACGCGAAACGCGCTTCCCTCCACTTCGACACTGCGTACGGCCACGCTTCCGGCCGCCATTGCATGCAGGCAAAAGGCGGAAAGCCCGGCGGCGATAAGAAGACCCGCCGCCGGGCAATGCCTACGCAACCCTGCCGTTTGTTCAGCGGGTGGCATCCGGGAGAACAACCGCTTCCACCGCGACGCCGTTGAGATCGCCGAGCGCCGAGCCGGACGTTATCCGCGCATCTGCGCGGGCTCCATTTTGCCAGATCCCGTTCACGGCGAGCTTGTTCCCGGCGAGCTTAGCTCCCGCGGGCGTGACGCAGGCTAGCAGTGCGGCGAGGGCCAATGGGGCGCCTATGATCGAGGCAGAACGAGAAACGTGTAACATTGCTTGCTCCATGGCAGAAAGTTTGACGCCGGCAAATACGTATTGGCCTTGATTGCCCTCGCCAATTGAACCAGAAAGGACGGAACTCCAGCCCTTCCCCTTTAGGGCCATAATGCGCGTTTCCGGCCTTGGCGTCATACGAATGTATGATACCGAGCGCCGTTGTGGTTGACCCCACGTCAAGCCCGGCGATGACGACAGGAAGCCGATGGGTCATCCTCGGAAATTCAGACGCTGGCGGGAGGACCGGGCAACGCGGTCTCGAAGAACCGGCGGATGAGTTCCGTCTGACGGCTGGTCCCCGTTTTCTCGAGAATGCGGTACGTGTGGGTGCGCGCCGTCGTCTCGCTGATCTTGAGCCGCGCCGCGGCTGCGGGAAGTCCATTTCCGCCAATGATTTCCTCAAGGACTCGGATCTCGGCGGGCGTTAGCCCAAATCTTGCGCCAAACCGCCGGATTTGGCCGCCAAAATCGGCGCTGGGATCGACGACGAAGACGGCGGCGGCAGGTCTGTCGATATCGAAGATCGAAACCATGCGGTTCGCGGCAAGCGGGAATACATAGGCGACGAGCGGCGGGCGATTTTCGCCGCAAGGCAGCTCAAGCGTGCCGCCGGTATCGCCGTTGGCTCGACCAGCTTGCGTTCCGGCCCGCGCGAACGCTTGGAGGCGCTGGGTCAAAGCGGGGGTGGCGGCCGCTAGCCGCCCGCGTTCGTAGCGAACGCCCATTTGGCACCGCACGAATTCCTCGGCCTTGGCGTTGGCGAAGAGAATCCGGCAATCCCTAGTCAGGAGAAAAACGGCGAACCCAGCGGCCGTGACCGCCGCGCCGAGCGATTCCTTTTCGGCCCGCTCGCGGGAAAGGAGCTGGTGGACCTCTGCCGCCCTTTTCAGATGCGGCGTGAGGGTTTCCAGGAGCTGCCATTCCTTCGGTTCGACCCAAACCGCGTCGGGTGATCTTTGGAGAACCAAATGCCCGAAGGATTGAGCTCCACGAAGAAGACTAACGCCAACGACATCGACCTGTCCTTGCGGGCGCATAAATTCATTGAAAAAAGCTGACGCTCTGAATGCGTCGGTCTGGGTGATATGTGTGGATGTCACCAGCCCGCCCGGAGCGATTGTCGCTGCATGGGCAACCAAGGGGTTGTATTTGTGCCAAGTCTCGGCATAAACCTTTTCGTAAAAAGGATCGATATTATGCGTTGCTGGGAGATACGCCGCACCCGCGAGGTGAATGAAAAGGCAGCCGCTCTCCGATTTTGTTGCTTCGACAATGCGCTTGACGACATCCCCCCAGTGGGAAGGGTCGATAATGGCATCGTAAATCGCCGCGATGAGATCGTTGTCGCCGGCCATCGCAAGTCCCCCTCCGGAAGCCGGCCAATACCAGCACAATTCGCCAGGATTTCTAGGCGGCGACGCAAGTGCTTGCCTGATGAGCCGCTTGGCGCCTAAGAGTCAGTGCACAGAACCTAAGCCCTCATGCTGAGCGGAAGGAAGCCCTAGGTTCCATTGCGAGCGGAGCGGTTCGCGAAGCGAACGCAATGGAACCTAGGGCGACTGGAGAGAGGCGCCGAAGGCGCCGTCTCGAAGCACGAGGGTGCATACTTCGAGA
This sequence comes from Beijerinckiaceae bacterium, assembly GCA_052386575.1. Classification (GTDB taxonomy): domain Bacteria; phylum Pseudomonadota; class Alphaproteobacteria; order Rhizobiales; family Beijerinckiaceae; genus Methylocapsa. The sequence continues at coordinate 2,278 of JBQTKC010000064.1, read as the reverse complement.
GACCTGCTCGGTGGGCCACCTCATCCTTCGAGACGCAGGCTTCGCCTGCTCCTCAGGATAAAGGCGCAGCGTTTGAAACAGATATTAACCCATGCTTCGTTTTTTTCTTGCTCGCGTGGCGACGGCGGTTCCGACGCTCCTTATCATCATCGCCCTTGCATTTTTCCTGATGCGCCTCGCGCCCACAACTGGGTAGAGGGTCACTGCGAACTTCTACTTTGCGTCAATAGCGATCATTTGCACCATTAAGAAACATCCAAGCGAGGCCAGCCGCGGAATTTCGGAGCCGTGAAAGTGGAGTCACCAGCCCCCGTCTGGAGTTTGGGTGAGGCCGGACACGTTGCCGATCAGGCAAGAGTGATTGGCAGGCCAAACTTTCGTCTCCCCCGGTCAATTTTTAACAAGCGTCGGCGCAATCCAATCTAGCCGTGCTCGAAATCCTCGGCCACGGTCTGAAGCGGTTCACTGCCGACATGAACAGAACCGGTGAAGGGATGATCGATCGACACGATCACAAGAAGACCCATGAACACGATGATCGACAGAATGCCGGTCATCATGACCTGAGCCGAAAGGTTCTCGGTGCCGAAAAAGAACGTGAATCCCACGGTCAGTACCGCGCCGCACAATAGGACAAGCCATACGATCCCGGGAACAATGCCGGTTGCAAGGTGAAGCCGGGTGCGGCGGGCCTGGGTGACCGCATCGAGCTGCTTGAACATCTCCTCAAAAATTGCTGGCTGTCTCGATCCGTTCACCATCAACCGTAGGGCGGCCGCATAGAGCGCATTAAGCGCCTGCGTCACCTCGCGGCTTTCGTTTCCTGTCGCCATCTGCGGCCAGTCCCGATCGATCGCAAGCCTAAGGTAGTTACTCATGGCCGCCCGTGTCGCGACCGCTTCGGGGTCCGGGCCAGTAGCGAGCCGATAGATTGTTGCGGAGGCTCCGGCCTCCTGGACAACCGCGGTCTCCGCATCATTGAACTTCTCCCACACGACGATCACGGCGAAGGCGAGAAGGACCGCGTAGATCACACCGACCGTGGCGAATTTGAAGCCAGCGATGTCGTTATTGCTGGTCAATTGCTCGAGACCGATCCGGCGGCGTATCAATACGGGTCCGCTCATCGCGGCGATCGTGGGGAGGACCACCAACAGGATCGCGGCGACCCACAAAGGAAGTTCGACCAGGAAGAGTGCCACCTTACTGTTCCCTTTGGCGCGAGGATGTGCGGCTGCGAGTACTGTCGCAGCCTGTTCTACCGGTATGACCCAATCTTTTGCCTCGCTTGAACTCAGCTTCGTAAACGCCGTGCAGAGCTCCAGTAGCTTGGACGATTGGAATTGGCATTGAAAAAATATTGAAATAATAACGTGTCACCCGCTTTGCTGGAGACTTAATTCGGCTCCGGCAACCGCCGCGCGATTACCGCGGGCAATAAAGTCAAAGATATCGCTCCGCATTTTCGGCATGATTGCTTCCCTAACTTGGCGGGAGCCTGAATATTAGCATTTATCCGATTAACAGAAAGAGACATTTCCGTTCGACTGGGCGCCGGGATGGGGTGCCAATTGAATTGTGCGGCTGACGACGCCTATGCCCGGGTTGGGTCATTAAACTGGCCCCGCTGGCCGCAATTCAGCAGATCGGGAGGCCCCGCGCGGTTGAACTACTTCGTTTTTTTCTCTCTCGCGTGGCGACGGCGGTCCCAACGCTCTTTATCATCATCGCCCTCGCGTTTTTCTTGATGCGTCTCGCGCCCGGAGGACCGTTTGATACCGAGCGGGCGCTAGATCCGGAAATCGCCAAGAACCTGCGCCGGATTTATAGGCTCGACCGGCCCCTTCTCGACCAATTTTGGCTTTATCTGCAAAGTCTCGCCCATGGCGATCTTGGGCCGAGCCTGCATTGGCGGGATTTTAGCGTCAACGAACTCTTTGCCATGGCGCTGCCCATTTCGGCAACACTTGGCGCAAAAGCCATGCTGATCGCGATCCTGGCGGGCACGGCGCTTGGCGCGGCCGGCGTTAAGAACCTGACCCAAAAGATTGTTGCGCTCGCGCGGGTTGCGTGATTCTGGGATTCCGGAGCATTGGAGGATGATTCGGAATGTGGACCGAGATTGATCGAAAAACCTACGAGCGCGGCGGCGGGCGTTATCCGAGCGATATGACGGATGCCGAATGGGCGCTTCTCGAACCGTTGATCCCGGCGGCCAAGCCCGGCGGGCGTTCGCGCGAAACCAACATGCGCGAGGCGGTTAACGCCATTCTCTATC
>JBQTKC010000063.1:0-18777 GCA_052386575.1 Beijerinckiaceae bacterium | reverse complement strand
CCTGCACCCGCGATCCGCGCATGCCGACGCAGGCGCCGACCGGATCAATCGAAGTGTCGCGCGAAGTCACCGCGATCTTGGCGCGCGACCCAGGATCGCGCGCGACAGACTTTCTCTCGATGACATTGTCGTAGATTTCCGGCACTTCCTGGCGAAACAGTTTTGCCATGAATTGCGGATGCGTGCGCGACAGAAAAATCTGCGGCCCGCGCGGTTCGCGGCGAACATCATAAACATAGGCTCTCGCGCGATCGCCGGGCCGGAAAACTTCGCGCGGGATCATTTCGTCACGCCTAATCGTTGCCTCGCCGCGCCCGAGATCGATGATCACATTGCCAAATTCCACCCGCTTCACGACGCCGTTCACGATATCGCCGATGCGATCCTTGTACTCTTCATATTGCCGGTCGCGCTCGGCTTCGCGGACCTTTTGAACAATGACCTGCTTGGCCGATTGCGCCGCGATTCGCCCGAAATCGAAAGGCGGCAAGGTTTCCGCGATCCAATCCCCGGCCTGCGCCGCCGGGTTTTTCTTGCGCGCCTCGTTGACCGTGATTTGCGTCGCGTCGTTTTCGATCTGATCAACGACGAGGAGCAGACGGGAAAACCGGATCTCGCCGGTTTTTGGATTGATTTCGGCGCGAACCTCGGTCTCTTGGCCGTAGCGGGACCGCGCGGCCTTCTGAATGGCGTCCTCCATCGAGGCGAGAACGATTTGGCGGTCGATCGATTTTTCCCGCGCGACGGCGTCGGCGATCTGCAAGAGCTCGAGCCTATTGGCGCTGACTGCCATCTTTGTCTCCTGTTTTAGGCGAAGCCGCGCCAGACCGGCGTTGCGCCGGCTGGTTTGATTTGGCTTGCTTAAAGCTTGACCGCACGCCGCGGCCATGTCCGCGCCTCGGCCCGGCAGCCTCGCCTGGCGCCGCTTTCCCGGCCTCGCCTTCCATGCTTGCGCTTTCGCCCTGCGATTCTTTCGCGGCCCGCAGCGACTGGCGGATCAGCTGCTCGCTCAAAACCAGCCTTGCCTCGCCAATGTCGCGGAGCAAAAGCACGGCTTTGCTGGCTTCGCCTGGCTTTGCGTCGCTGCGTTCGAGAGTGAGTACGGCGCCGTGGCCTTCGCCTTCGACGCCGCCAACAAAGCCGCGGAAGCGCTTGCGCCCGCCAATGCCGGCCGTCATCTCGATGCGCGCTTCCCGGCCGCGCGCGCGCTGGAAATCCGAGACGCGGACGAGAGGACGATCGATCCCAGGCGAGGAAATTTCGAGGCGATAGGTTCCTCTTACCAAATCCTCGACGTCGAGGATGGGCGAGAGAGCCGCGCTCACGATCTCGCAATCCTTGAGGTTCATCGACCCGTCGGGACGTTCCGCCATGATCTGCACTGTCGTTCCCGCTTGCGCCGAAAGCCTGACCCGGACCAGCCGGTATCCGAGACCGGTCAAAACCGGTTGGGCGATATGCGCCAGGCGCGCGGCAACCCCGGCTTCCTCCATCAGGCGAGGTTCATCGAGGACGCCTTGCGCCTCCGCGTCCACGCCATTGCTGTTGCGATCCAAATTTTGCCGGTCCATCGCCGGTTCGCTCCGGCAGCACAAATCGAGGAACCACGCTTCCACCTCGAAGCAACCCGAAAGCCAATAAAAAAGAGCGGGTCCTGAGGGGCCCACTCTCAATAGAGCGATCGTTTCGATTACACAACCGTCCTGAGACGCATGAACGAAAATCCATATAGGGCAATGGGCTTGCCAGTGCAAGCTCCCAGTGCGGAGCTGTCGGAAGCACACGATACCGGCTTGGCGAGCCTCCGCCCGATGGCGGATTGTGATCGAGCAGCAAGGTGGCAGCTTGGATGGCGGCGGAACTGCCGCGTCCGCGGTTGGCTTGTGGCGGAGCATATTTTGGCCGCGGCGTGTCCGTGCAAGGGGTCCCATGGCCGCTCGAAATGCAAGATGATTCGTTGGCGTGTCCGGGGCACCTTCGTCGTTTCGAGTAGAATAGCAAAGAGGATTCTCGACGCCGCCTAGAAAGCGGCCGCCGGCGATGACTCGAAGCGCCACAAGGCGATCACACGCGATATCCTTGCGCGCATTCAAATGGCGAAAAGGGGCAATATCATTGGCTTTTGCTGGTGGGCGGTGACGGACTCGAACCGCCGGCCCTCTCGGTGTAAACGAGATGCTCTGCCAACTGAGCTAACCGCCCGCGATCGCGCCCTCAGGCGGCGACGGGTGGTCGCACACTGGGTTTTGACCGTCAATGGCATTGTGGCTTCGAACCCCGGCGAAGACTTTTGCGCCGGCACCGCGCGCGCCGTCATCGAAGCGGTTTTGCGGAAACTTGGTTGGCTTTGTCCCTAACCCCGAGTTCGGCGTCTATTTCAGCGCCCGCAAGCAAGACGAGCGTCCCCACCCAGAACCAGAGCAGGAAGATGACGGCCGCGCCGAGCGAGCCGTAGGTGGCGTCATACGAGCCGAAATTCGTCACATAATACGAGAACAAGGCCGATGCCGCGAGCCATGCCAATGCAGTGAAAGCGGAGCCCCAAGTTATCCATCGCCATTTAGGCTTACTCCGGTAGGGAGCGAAACCATAGAGCACCGCTGTCGCGAATAGCACAAGCATTGCCAATAGGGGCCAACGGCCCAGCGCGAGCAAAGTTCGCAAGCCGTCATCCATTGGGATCAATGCCAGCATCGCCGGTACGCCTGCCACGGCGGCGAGCGCGACGATGGCGAACACCATTCCCCCCAACGTCAGGCCGAGGGAAATCGCGGTTTGCACGATAAAGGATCGCTCGCCGGTTTTTTCATACGCAATGGTTAGACCTGTCATAATGGAGGAAATCGCCGCTTTCGCGCTCCACAACGAGACCACCAGGCTGGTGATGAGCGCGACATCATGTTTACCGGTTCCCGCTTCTGTGATCGATTGCAACGAATCGGTCAAAAGTTTCAACGCCTCCGGAGGTAGGAAGCCGCCGAAATCTTCGATCTGTCGCGCTATTTGGACGGGATCGGCAATCAAGCCGTACAGCGATACAATCACCCCGAGCGCCGGGAACAAGGAAAGCAAGGCGTAGAAAGCAACCCCTGCCGCGACTAAGGTCAGGTTGTCGCGCGAGACCCGGTCGATGACGACCAGGACAAAATTGCGGCGCCGCTCAGTCTTCAATATGTCGCGCATATTCGCCGCGATCGTTACCTATCCGTGCCGGCGAACGTTATCGTTCGGCAGAGCGGTATGTTGGCGAGTTCGGGAATACCGCCCGATTGCGAATACGGCCAGCTCTGCGACGGCGGTTGCCCACCTATTGCCGAGATCCCGGTCCGCCACACAGCTCTCCGGTTTTTGACCCAAGAGTTTCAACTGAATTCCCGGCCCTTACGTTTGTTGCGCTTACACCTGACCGGAACAGACTTGCGTCTACCCCAATGATAGCCACACAAAACCGGCCAGCGCCAGATCAACCAAGTTCTGAAAAGCGCGCTGTCCAGCCATTTTTTCAAATCTTTCGCCCGTGTGGATAGCGGGAGCCCTTGCACTCGGTTCAAAATTTTCCTCCATTTCGACGCGCCCGCGTGCCACTTCCAACGAGACCCTGCGCAAGGTCGCGCAAGCCATCGAGGAAAGCGCCGACATCGTGACGGTGAAACCCGGGCTGCCGTATCTCTATATTATTTACCGGGGGAAGGAGCGCTTCGGCATGCCCACCTTCGCCAATCAGGTTTCCGGCGAATATGCGATGATCGTGGCGGCAGCGGACAAGGGCTTTATCGACGGCGACAAGGCCATGATCGAGAGCCTGATCGCTTTGAAGCGGGCGGGAGCCGACGCGATCGTGACCTATTTCGCGCCGCGTGTGGCAAGGAGGCTGAGGGAGATGGCGTGAAGAATGAGAAGGTCGGCAAAAAATGGGGGATCATTTGCACCGGAATTATGCACCGATAAAATCCTTTTGAATTAACGCCCTAAATGCTCGTACCGCTATACCTGCCTTGTGAAAATGTGGAAGTGTGAGCACTTTAGGGTGATGGGACCTGAGACATGTCAATGCCCGCGCATCATCTCATCATGAAGACTGCGGAGAACTGGGCAGAGATACCGCGAGAGCAACTAGGCGCTCCGGGTGCGCCGCGCGCGATTACAATCCTTGCAATTATGGAAAACGAGACTCGCGACGACAGCGCGAGGCTTCAGGATCAATCTTTGCGCACGTTCGATGTCGAGGTGCTGCTGACAAAACAACTGACATTCCCAGATACAATCAACGGGGCCTTCACGAAAGAAGACGGCACCTCCTTGGTCAAAGCCGCAACCGACATCGCGATGATGAAGTTCGACACGACGTTTGGCTCTTTCAATATCGAACTGAACAGCCGGAACGAGTTTGCGCTGATTCGGATGAAGGTGGAGGCACGTGTGCCAAGGGAAGCGCGAAATAAGGTATACGACGCGACCGCGCCTTTCCTCGATTATCTATCGTATTTAGCGCAAGCCCCGATCCTAACTGGCCTAATGAAAATCTACGACAACATAAATCAGGCCACTACAATCGACATAGTCGGCCCAGAGCGGGAGGTGATCCTCAACCCCGGCGTAGAACACCTGTTCTTCGAACTCGCGCCAATCTACGCCCTTTATCGCGAGTTTAAGAATTCAAGCAGCGCCTACTATCGGCTCCTTTGCCTTTTCAAAGTCATGGAAGGTATTCTCGGCGAGCTGAGGAAGAGGGGACGCGAGCAGGCGAAGGTTCTCGATATTCCGTTCTCGATGCCAAAGGAGAGGGTTCCGGATCATCCGGACATCGCCAAAGACCTGCGCTATCTCATCGGCATGCCAATCAAGCAGTTCTACGACAAGATCCTGGAGAAACGCTTCCGCGATGCCGCCTCTCACTTCCTTGTCCGGGAGAACGTAATCCTTCAAGTGAGTTCGGCCGAGGAACGCAACAGGTTCGCCGAGATGGCGTTCGTCTGCGAGCTAAGCGCCCGGGTTCTTATTTCCAATCACGAGGAGCTTCTGCGGCGGCTGGACGAAGCTCGTAGGGCGCAGGCCATCTAACGGATGCACGGATGTCCGCTAGAAGTAGTGGACGATCGCACTCAAAAGTTTTGCCAAAACCTAGAAGCACACCTTGTCCAGCCTTTTTTCACGAAAATCTTAGCGCATGTGGATAGCGGGAGCCGCTCCCGCCGGATCAAGAATTCCCTCCTTTTTGCCGCGCCCGCATGCCACAAAGAGTCGGCCTAAAAGTGATTCGGCGCTCAAGGCGCAATCCCTCGCCAGTCGAGAAGCTCATGCCAGCATTCGAAACTCTTTCCGAACGAGCTCGCCTCGCCGCCGGTCCCGATCCTGCTTTCCGCTTGGCGCCGCACAATATCGAGGCGGAGCAGGCGCTGCTAGGCGCTATTCTCGTTAACAATGACGCCTTCGACCGGATTTCGGATTTCCTCAGAGCGGAGCATTTTTCCGAGGAAATTCACCGGAAAATTTTCGACGTCGCCGCGCAGTTAATACGCGCGGGAAAACTTGCCTCGCCGATCACCTTAAAGACTTTTCTTGGCGAACACGATCTCGGCGGCGTCACCGTGCCGCAATATCTCGCCCGCCTCGCGGCGGAAGCAACGGCCGTCATCAACGCCGTGGACTATGGCCGCACCGTCCACGATCTCGCGGTCCGCCGCGATTTGATCCTCATCGGCGAGGATATCGTCAACGCGGCCTATGACGCGCCCGTTGACTCGTCGCCACGCGAGCAAATCGAAGACGCCGAGCGCAAGCTCTATTCAGTGGCCGAGACCGGCCGCTACGAGGGCGGCTTTCAACGCTTCTCGGACGCCTTGACGACCGCCGTCGATATGGCGGCAAAGGCCTATGAACGCGATGGAAGACTCTCTGGTATCGCTACTGGCTTCAAAGACCTCGACCGCTACATGGGCGGCCTGCAGGCGTCCGATCTCGTGATTGTCGCCGGGCGTCCCGGAATGGGCAAGACCGCGCTGGCGACCAACATCGCCTTCAACGTCGCTAGTTCTCACGAGGACAAGCCAAAACCCGACGGCACCAGGGAAACCGTCAATGGCGGCATTGTCGGCTTTTTCTCGCTCGAAATGTCGGCCGAGCAATTGGCGACCCGGATCATCGCGGAACAGGCGGCCGTCCCGTCCTCCAAGATCCGAAGGGGCGACATCGGCGAGACGGAATTTCACCGGATCGCCCAGGCCGCAAGGAAGATTCAGACCCTCCCTTTTTATATCGACCAGAGCGGCGGTCTCTCTATCGCGCAATTGGCGGCCCGCGCGCGGCGGCTTAAACGTCAGCGCGGCCTCGATGTCCTCGTGATCGATTATCTGCAATTGCTCGGCGCGTCGAAAACGCGGAGCGACTCGCGCGTGCAGGAAGTGACCGAAATCACCACCGGCCTAAAGGCGCTGGCCAAGGACTTGAATGTTCCGGTGATCGCGCTTTCGCAATTGTCGCGGCAGGTGGAAAGCCGCGACGACAAGCGTCCGCAACTCTCCGATTTGCGCGAATCTGGCTCGATCGAGCAAGACGCCGATGTCGTCCTCTTCGTGTTTCGCGAGGAGTATTATGTGAACGGCAAAAAGCCGCGCGAGGGAAGCGACGAATTCCTCGCCTGGCAGACCGAAGCGGCAAAGGTGCATGGCAAGGCCGAAATCATCATCGGCAAACAGCGGCACGGCCCGACCGGGACCATCGAACTCGCTTTCGACGCCGAGATGACGCGGTTTTCCAATCTCGCGCGGGATGAAAATCTACCTGACCATTTTTAGCCGGCGTCTTGCAGGTTGCACGGATTACCGCTAGATTTGATTGATGATAACAGATCTCACAAAATAGCAATTTGCAAGGGGATATCTACGAATCGGCCTTGTCCTTTGATAAACAGGAAAGGATTCAAGTCGGGGACTCACATGAACGTTCATTGGTCGCGCCATAGCGAGAGAAAATCGCGGGTTCCCCCGTTGCCTGCCTCGGACAATACGTCTGAAGCCCTAGCTGCCCTCCAAACTGCAAACCTTCATTACCGTAACTCTGCTTGGCCCGCCCCATTCAACTCAACAAAACACCGTTTGCGTACGGGCGACGCTCGCGATCTTTCGTGGATCCCCGATAACTCGGTGCACCTGGTCGTCACGTCACCACCCTATTGGACGCTCAAAAAATATGAGGAACGCGGTGGTCAACTTGGCGAAATTTCCGAGTACGAAGCGTTTTTGGAGGAACTCGACAAAGTTTGGCGGGAATGCTCGCGGGTTCTTGTGGAAGGGGGGCGCATTTGCTGTGTTGTCGGTGACGTTTGTATTCCCCGAAGGCGGGATGGCCACCATCGCGTGATGCCGCTGCACGCCGACATTCAGGTCCGCAGCCAGCGCCTTGGTTTCGATTGTCTCACGCCGATCATTTGGCACAAAATTGCAAATGGCGTGACCGAAGCGCGTGGTAACGGCGCAGGTTTTTACGGAAAGCCGTACCAGCCCGGAGCCATAGTAAAGAACGATGTCGAGTATATTCTTTTCATGCGGAAGTGTGGGGAGTACCGGAAGACGACAATGCTTCAGAAGTCCCTCTCGATGCTCACGAAGAATGAAATGCAAGCATGGTTTTGTTCATTTTGGACGGATATCAAAGGCGCTTCGACGCGCGACGGCCACCCGGCACCATATCCCATAGAAATAGCTGAACGTCTTGTTCGTATGTTCTCTTTCGCTGGCGACATCGTTCTTGATCCTTTTCTTGGGACGGGCTCCACAACGATTGCGGCGATCCGTGCCGGGCGCAACTCGATTGGTAATGAGATTGAGCCAAAATATCTGAAATTTGCATGGGAGCGGGTCCGGCGGGAGCTGGATCAGCCGCGTTTGTACGGCAGTTGCGAAGCTGTCCTCGTCTGATGCCGGTCTCTTTATTGGATGCAGTCGATGATCTTCTTCGACGCCAGACGCAGGACCCTGGACGGCTTCACCTGCTTGCGCAATTCTGCATTGAGAGTTTCGACCGCGAGGGCCTATCGGGGGTTCGTGGAGGCAAGGCGAACGAAGTGGGAATTCGCGGCCTTGGCCGTCAAAAAGATTGGGACCTTGCTTACGTTCTCGCTGGAAAACCGAGGCTACTGATCTCGTTAAAGTCAATACTGAAAAATTTGGCAGGGACTGTTCCCAACCGTCTCGATGATCTCATGGGCGAAGCAGCCAATGTGCAGCAACTTTCGCCGGAAATTGTCATCGGTTATGTCGTCATTATGGACGAAAAGGAAGACTCCGTTCGACGCGACGGCAGCGGTACATGGAGTGATCATTTCGAGTCCAATCTTCGAAAGATCGCTATCCGCAAGGCGCCTCTTTGGAATCAAGGGCTAATCGAGGCCGCTTGGCTAATTAGGATTAATAGCGTCAGACCGCCAGGACAGCGCATATCAACTGCAGTCGATATGGATGCGGAAGGGACCACCTTTTTTCGGGCGTTGCTTGACGAGCTTTACCTTCGAGAGCCGACTATCCGCCCCGCGAGGCCTAGGAGTTAGCGATATAAGGCATGGAATTGACAACCGATACAAACTGCACGGTCCTGAGGACCAAGGCCACGCGGCGCGTACTTAGCTCTTTTATGTTCGGTGTGGCGATTTCGGCCGTCGCCGTTACGCGAATCGTTGTCGGTGGAGAGGTAATGCCCGCCGCCCGATCGGGCGCTGCCGCCGCGCCAGTTATCTTCGCGGCGGCCAGCATGAAGACCGCACTCGACGCGGTCGCAGCCGCCTGGAAAGCCGATACCGGCAAGACCGTATCGATCGCCTACGCGTCTTCCGCCACCTTGGCAAAACAAATCGAGCAGGGCGCGCCGGCGGATATTTTTATCTCCGCCGATCTCAAATGGATGGATTATCTCGAAAAGTCCAAGCTTGTCCGCGCCGGGACGCGCCAAGATCTTTTCGGCAATAAGCTTGTCCTCATCGAGCCCGGCGACAGCGATGTCAAACTCGAGATTGCGCAAGGTTTCGATCTCGCTGACGCCGTGGACGATGGCAAAATCGCCGTTTGCATGATCGACTCATGCCCGGCCGGAATTTATGCCAAGGAAGCGCTCGAATCGCTCGGGGTTTTCGCGAGCGTCGAGCATAAGCTCGCGCAGGTTGACAATGTCCGCAATGCGCTAACCCTCGTCTCGCGCGGCGAAGCCAAATTCGGCATCGTCTATGCGACCGACGCCAAGTCCGATCCCAAGGTGAAACTGGTTGGCACGTTTCCGGTTTCGAGCCATAGCAAGATTGTCTATCCCGTTGCGCTCCTAGCGGCCTCGGCAAATCCAGACGCGGCGCTTTTCTTTGCCTATTTGACGTCCGAGGCAGCGACCAAGATTTTTTTGGAACAGGGCTTCGATCTCCTTTCGAAGTGATCCTCGCGTCATGTCGAAAGGCTGTTTCTCCACCACCAGCGGCAACACCACGGACGATGTCATGCTTCAGTACTAGGGCCACTTGGATTTTATGGAAAACATCATCGGCTGGGACGTCGGCGGCGCGCATCTCAAGGCCGCGCGCCTGGAAAGTGGGATCGTTACAAAGGCGGTGCAGATACCCTGTCCGCTCTGGCTCGGTTTGGGCGAGCTCGATCGCGCTTTTGCCGGCGCCGAGGCTGCGATCGGCCGGGCTCCCTGCAACGCCATCACAATGACCGGCGAATGTTGCGATGCTTTCGCAACCCGCGCGGAAGGCGTTGCTGGCCTCTGCGCGATCATGGTCCGGCTGCTGCGCCCCGCCCGCGCGCTTTTTTACGCCGGCCGCTCGGGCTTTTTGGAAGAGTGCGAAATAGGGGACGGCGCCGTCGCGATCGCCTCCGCCAATTGGCGCGCGAGCGCCACGCTGACCGGAATGCGCGCTGGGACCGCTCTCTTCATCGATATGGGCTCGACGACGGCGGATATTATCCCGGTCGCGGACGGGCGGCCAGCAAGTCTTGGCTGCACCGACGCGGAGCGGCTTGCTCATGGGGAACTTGTCTATTCCGGCATTGGGCGGAGTTTCCTGATGGCCGGTCCAAAACTCGTGCCTTTTGGCGGCCGGTGGACGCCCTTGATGAACGAGTGGTTCGCCACCATGGCGGATGTCCATCGCATTCTCGGGCAATTGCCGGAGGGCGCCGATATGATGGAAGCCGCTGACGGCCGCGAAAAGACTGCGGCGGCGTCACGCGCGCGGCTCGCCCGCATGATCGGCCGCGACAGCGCCGAGGCGAACGATGCCGCATGGGACCGGCTCGCGCGGTTTTTCGCGGAAGCGCAATTGCGCGAGATCATGGACGCGGCGGCCCTCGTTTTGTCGCGTGGACTGCTGCCCGCAAGCACGCCGGTCGTTGGCGCGGGCGCCGGGCGTGGCGTGATCCGGGCACTGGCCGCGCGAATGGGCCGGCCCTTCATTGCGTTCGACGAGCTGATCGAGGCCGTCCCCGGGGCGCGGAGCAAGACGTGCGATTGCGCCCCGGCAGCGGCGGTAGCGCTTCTCGCCGCCGCTCAATTTTCCGCATAAAACGCTTCGCGCTTTTGCATGAGCCAGGACCAAGCCTCCTGCTCGCGGGGCCCCGCTGTCTTTTCAACTGCGATGGAAAGATAGGCGATCTCCCGCTCGATTTTTACGCGCGGCAGGATGTGCAGGCGGGTCAGGAGAATGGCGCATTCGAGAACGGCGTTAGCCGCGCGATTAAACCCCGCGAAAGGCGCATGCTGTTCTTGATGCAAAATCGCGCAGTGGAATCGCGGGCGCGTTTCATCGTCTTCGATCCGAGCAACGCCGAGTTCGGCATGGGCGAGCGCGTCCGCGAGACGCGGTATGGGAACCTTCGCCGCGGGCGCGAGCGGCCAGTCGCGGCGGCCGGTGACGAGCCCCGCGAAAACGCGGGCATCGTCGGTATAATTGGCGACCGCGAATGGAGTTTTAACAAGATTGTCGAGAGTCGCCGAAGGCCGGAACGGCGCGATGACCCACCCCTGCCCGTCCTCGATCAGGCCGAGCGGCGCGAGATGCGCCCTGCCCGATCGATCGATGGTCGTGACAATGGCTTCCCGGATCATCGGCATTTTGCGATCCTCTCAAGGCTCCGGCTTGCCGCCATGCGCGCAAAGATCGCATCAGACATTTTTGCGCAGCGTGTGACCTGCCTCGCGCAGCCGGTCCTTATCTTCTTCTTGTGTGTCAACCGCGCAGCCCCAATCGAGCGGCTCGTCCTGCGTGTAGCGCTTGCCGAGAGAAAAAGCGATCTCGGCCTTGGCAAGCTCCGCTCCCAGATAAAACGCATGCGCGCCATCCGCCTCGACGCCGAGCTTGGGAAATAGCGAGAAGGCATCGCGCGAAATATGATGACCGTCGCGGTTGAACACATGAATTCCATCCACGGCCGTCATGATACGAAAATTCGCGTCCCGCACCTCCTCCGCGATCCCCGCGATTTCTTGGGTCGACGAAGGATAGGGCGAAAGATCGTGGAGCGCGAGAAGCCTCGCGTCATAGCCCTTCGGCAAGGCGCCGTCGGCCGCCGCCGCGAACATGAGGCGCCGCGCCGCGTCATGCTCCTCGATCGTGCGCCTTGTATGCGGGCTCACCTGAACGGTGAGCACATTGCGAATGTTTAGTTCCGAGCAAAGCCCGGCGAGGACCGCTGTAACGCCACCCGAATCCGCCTCGGTCAATTCGGTGAGATTGCCTGTTCCCATCATCATTTCCGCGCCCGGAAGACGGCGCCTTGTTTCGACATAGCGCGTCACGGATTCGGCAAATCCGAAATGGATCGGATCGAGGATCGGATCGGCGATAAAGGGAATGCCGCGCCGCCCGGCACCGTTCGCGGCACGGACAAGGGAATCGAGATCGCCGTGCGGCGAAGGCACCAGGATTGGCGTGGCGCCCTTGCCCTCCGCGATATCAAGAGTGGCTTCGTCGAGGCTGAGCAGATAATCCGCTCCGGCCCCCGCGCCGCGCGTAAGCTCTTGCCGGTCGGCGGAATCGACGCTGACTTTGTGCCCGGCCGCCTTCAAGGCGTGGACGCACGCCTCGAGATGCGGAAAAGGCGTGTCGGGAAGACATCCGATGTCGATCACATCGGCGCCGGCTTTGCGCAGCGCACCCGCGCGGGCGAGCAAGGCGGCAACCGGAAGCGCTGCGGCATCGACGATCTCCGCGAAAATCCGAATCGAGAAACCTGACAGGTCCTTCGGCTGCCCGCCTCGCCCGAGATAGGCGGGCAAGTCGCTCAGTTCGTCTGGCCCGCGCGCCACCGGCACCCCTAGGTGGTCTTTGAGTTGCGCGAGATTGGCGCGGCAGCGGCCGGGCAGAATAATGCGGTCCGCGGAAATCGGCCGGACCAGGCGGCGCATGATAATGGCTTCGGTCATGAGGGCCGCCACCTTGACCCCAATGTCGCGCACCTCCCAGCTGAACGAGGTCTCGCCCATGGACCGCATCAGCCGCTCAAGGCGCGGATAGGCAAGATGACCGGTGAGGAATAAAAGCCGCTCGCTCATGCCCCACTCAAATCGCTCCTGCGCCGGTCGACGAACTCTTTCAGTTCGCTTAGACTCTCCGCCACCAGCGTCGCCTCGAAACCTTTCAGTTTCTCGGTATTCTCGAGATCGATTCGGCGCGGAAAGACTTTTACCATGCCATCAGGCGAGCGGGTCAAAAGCTCCGGCGCGGTGTCGCACGCAAAGATGATGGACGGAACCCGGCATTTGCCCGCCTGGGCAAACACGTTGCTCGCGAGATTGTCGGAGATTCCATAGACGAACTTGGCCACGATGTTCGAGGTCGCGGGCGCGACGACGAGGGTGTGGTACACGCCATGATAGAAATAGCCGACTTGCGGCGAGCTCGCGGCGGTATCCTTGTACAGGCGGGCGGTCGCCGGTAGATCAAGCTTTTGCTTATACTGGCGCAACACTTCGCCGGCGGCCTTGCTGACGAAGAGGTCGACATGCTCCAGCGCGCGGGCAAGTTCGATACACTCGTTGAAGAAATGCCCCGAGCCGGTGAGCGCCCAGCCCCAGCGCGGCGTGACGACTTTGCTCATATGGTGCCAATCCTTGCAGGGTGCCGAACCACATCACGAATTAATTGCACAAACCATCTCAAGGAATCGCTACTCTGGGGAGTGGACCAGTTTGAATAAGGCACCGCGATTTTGCCGCTGGCACTCTCGTTGCGCTAGCCCCTTAATGGGGGCATGGCACAGAAACGCCCCAAGCGCCCGCGCGATCTCAACCAGTGGGCCTAGCGCACGGTCGATATCGCTACGAGCTAGGCGAGCGATCGCCAGCCGACTCCTCCGGAAGGCGATCGCAGAGACCCCGTAGTAGGCGAGGCGGCCTGATGAACGGTAAAGTTCGCGCTGCTAACAAACCCCCGAGCAGTTTCGCAGCAAGGCCTCTATGCGACGCGGAAGCACTGGGACAGGGAAACCTAGCTCATGCGCCTTTCAAGATCGGACAACAGCGCCAAGTGATCTTCGGTCTTCAAAGGCGCAGTGGAATAGAATATATCAGCGTCTATTGGAACATTGATGCGTCTAACGACCGAAAATGCAATTGGTTTTCTTCCGGCGTAAACTGTAGAGTCAACTATAGAAGAGAATCCACCAAAGGTGAAATCAAAATCGCGTAATCCATATTCGGACTGATAACGTTTTAATGATGAGTTTATATGATCGATATACGGAATGTTCCATCTTGAGCCTACGCTCATGTTAACAATGAGCGTGCTTTCATAATGTCTTTCGCGCGGTGGAATTCCCGTTTCCTGAATTCCCAATTCGTGCTTGGCCCAAGCCATTAGGTCGTCTATGAATTCATCTATCACATTTGTATAAGCTCGTGTGGTAACGACCAAACCATCAGGGAAAATTGCCAACTCGTTAATGCCGACATTATTATAGACGCCCTGGTCGAATTTGAGAATGCCATCAGCGCCATCATCTGGCCCAGGTATCTTTTGAAAATGATATCGATTGACTAACATAGCTGCAGCCGATGGCATAAATAATTGGCCTGCTGGTCTATGGACAGAAGTAAGGAACACAACCCTACTAGACTCGATTGCCTTCAACTCCATCATCAAGCCTCTTAGATCTACTCTTATGCTCCTCAATCGCCAGATAAGCACTCTGCTTTGTTTCTCGGAACTTCGCGGCAGATGGCCCGTCCTCCTGTCCCGAAATTATCGGGTCGGCTGGCAGTTGATTCGTAAGACTCTGGCGTGCTTTTCCATTTTGGGCGTCTTCTTCCGCGCGATATTCCCAAAGCACGTCCTCAGACGCTTCAATTACCACACGGAGTCTCGCGTCTAAGGCATCCGCAAGACTGCGCAAGGTGCTAAAGCTCCAATTCTGATAATCGGCGCGCTCCGCGCGCGAGACGGCAGGCTGTTTGGTTCCGGCGCGCTCCGCAAGCTGCGTCTGCGTAAGACTGCGACGCTTCCGAAGCGCGACTAGCTGCTGGGCGATTTTTGCCGACGACTCAGCGAGGAAAAAGCTTCTGCGAAAGCTCTCATCCTTGAGCTTTGCGGAAATGTCGAGGTCAATGGATGATAGGGAAGTCATCAGGGTTGCTCGCTAGCATGGCTTCGAACGTTTTCCGGCGTGCTGTTGCCAGTTCGTATCCTCTACTTTCAGCCTGCGGCGACGTTTTCTTGAACACATGAAACACCACTATACGTAAGCTATACCGAGGATACAAAACGCGGATTTGTTCCTTATTTATCTTGAGGTTGGCCTGAATCAGACCACGTAGGTGCCGAGAAAGCAACTTGACCTTGTACTCCACTGGATAAGGCCCGGCATCCCTCATCGTTCGCAGCATCACCATAACCGCAGCTTGCGCGTCGATCGGAAGCGCCTCGATCTCCTTTCTCTGAACGCTTCCAGGCCATTGTTGGATCGTAAAGGGCATATCACAAATTTGTTCTGCGGCCAAGAAAAATGTTTGGCCTCTTATACCAGGGTTGTTATATGTCAATAGCGCATGTTGGCCATTATGAACCGATTAACCCCTGAGCGTCGAGCCAGTATCCTCCACCTTCTGTGCGAGGGCACTTCCATTCGCGCTGTTGACGGGGCTGACGGGCGTGAGCAAGACCACCGTGACGAGCCTTATTCCGATCGGCTTTGAGAGGTCACGGATGTGGTCGCCGTGCTCGAGGCTTGGAAGGCTCGAGCGTGATGCCACAATCAAAGTGGCACTACCCAACTCGGACACCGGGCATTCCGCCGCGTTGCAAAATGCTCGCGGCTCCTGCCAGGGATGCCGGACCCGCGAGCCAGACCTCGGCTTGCGCTTGCGCGGCGAAGCGTGGAAACAGCGGATCGACGATTTTGGCTGCGGCTAGTTCATGCACTGAGCCGGGAGCCGGCAGATCCCCGGCTTTGATGAGCAGCAACCGGCGAGCGCCATAGGTCCAGGCGAGCCAAGCCGCGAGCGAATCCGAGGTCATCTCCCAACACCTTGGCACGTCCGAAGCTTCAAGAACCATCCTCTCCGGCAACCAGACGGGAATTTTGCCGGAGCTCAAGGCGCTGTCCAATTCATCGTGAGAGGCCGCCAGCGCAAAAGCATCCGAATACGCTGCAATCGCGATGCCGAATTGCCCCATCGCAATGAGCGCCATGCGGTGGGCCGCCGTATCGTTAAACCCCATGACGCCTTGCGCTGATCGCACGCAGTCGGCGAACGGACCTCCGCCCGGGACGAGAATGACCGGGCCGCCCCATGCGGCTAGCGCTTCGAGCCAGGCCCCGCATTGCGGGGTATGGGCGAGACTGCCGCCAAGTTTGACGATGGTGGCGCTCGCTGGTTTCCGGTTACGCTTCATGGCCGGGGAGGACCGGCGCGCGCGCGCCGGCGGCCCGGTCCGCCGCGCGCTCGCGTTTGAGCTCGATGCCAACCGCGCCACGCACGACATCGAGTTTTTCAACCCGCACGGAAACCCGCGCAACACACGGGTAACGCAATATTTCGTCCGCGATCCCGTTCGCCAGCGTCTCGATCAAGTCGACATGGCCCCGCCCGAGGATAATTTTGATTGCGTCGATGATGAGGTCGTAGGAAAAAACGCCGCGCATGTCGTCAAATCGCCGCTCGCTGCGTCGCACGTCCACGTCGATGTTAAAGCGCACGTTCTGATTTTGAATGCGTTCGAAGTCATAGGCGCCGATGGCGCATGGGAGCACGAGATCGTGGACGAAAATCAAATCGGTCTCGACCAAATGCTCCTTGGCCGGAACAAATCCTCGTCCCAAGAGGAGGCGCCAATCGAGCCCCGCCTCGCCGGAAACGTCTTGGCTATCTGCTTCGCGCGGAATGAGATCCCGGATCATCCTTACCGATGCCGCGTCGATTCCTCCCTCCCGCGCGCGCCCTTGGCACAGACTGCCGCGAAACCCAAGATAATTCGGTTGCAGCGGCAGAAGACGCGGCACGTCCGGCGCTTCGAGCGACCCGGCGAGGCCCGACGTCAGTCCGTTCTCCCGGCACCGGCCGATAAAACGATCGAGCGCGGCGACATCCATATGGTCGAGGAGACGCCCCGCGCCCTTTTTGGCGGTATCGAGCATGGCGCCGGCAAAACCGTTGCTGGCCATGAGCGCCAACATATCGAGATCCGGCGCGCAATCGGCAAAAAGAACGCCGACGAGCTTGGTGTTGCCCGCGTGCGGCCCCAATGCCCGCACGCAATCGGCTCCGGCCTTGCCAGGCGAGCAGCCAACCTTGACATAATCGACGCCGGTCGCCGCCATCGCGGCAACGGCGCCAACGACCGCTCCCGGCGCTCCAGGCGAGCTGCCGGCCGCGGCGCTGACCGGTTTACGCTTGCCGACCGAGCGAACGATGCCGGCCGCGACATCGGCATCGAGCGCGCCGAGCGCCCCCTTTGCCGGGTCCTTCAGATCGATGATGTCGGCGCCCCCCAAACAAACCGCCTCGGCCTCGGCGGGGTTGGTCACGCTCGCAAGCATCAAGGTCATTGGCGCGTTTCCTGGACGGTAACTTGCGCTGTTATAGCATTTGGTTCACGAGGCGAAAGTCGTGGTGGAGCGATATGGGACCAACGGTTCCATCGCCGAGGACGGACCTGCTGTCTAAGCGGGGAGGGACCGGGAGCAGGGCAGTCGCATTTCATAAAAGGGCCAAGGAGTTTGACGAGATACTCGATCAGCGTGCTATCGTAGTCCAGAGCGGCGGTCTCGGGCGCTAACTTGCAGGAAGGCGCCATCTCGGTTCTCCAAGGTTCGAGCAAACAAGCCCAGGGATAACCAATCCGACGCCGCCGCTCGCCCTCATAGGATCTGGCAGCTTGGCTTGAAAAAGCGTGGATGGCGGCGCATAGTACTCCGGAATCCGGATTATGTGCGTTTAGGGAGACTTCCGATGTCCGATCTCGTTGTCATCGTCTATCCGACCCTGGAAAAGGCCGAGGAGGTGCGAAAGCGCCTGTTCGAGCTGCAGACGGAATATCTAATCAAACTCGGGGACGCGGTCATCGCCACCAAATCCGCCGATGGTCAGGTCCAATTGCACCAGATCGTCAGTACGACGGCGTCCGGCGCGGCTTCGGGCACTTTCTGGGGTTTGCTAATCGGGTTTCTTTTCCTCAATCCGCTTCTTGGCGCGGCTGTAGGGGCGGCGAGCGGCGCGCTGGGGGGCGCGCTGACGGACTTCGGCATCAACGACCAGTTCATGAAGCAACTCGCGGAAAGCATCCATCCCGGCGAGTCCGCCTTGTTTGTGCTCATCAAGGAGATGACGGCGGACAAAGTGGTCGATCAGATCAAAAACTATGGCGGTGTTGTGCTGAAGACCTCCCTCGATGACGCGAAGGAACAGGCGCTACGCCATGCTCTCGCCAGCCACGTGGAGTCCGGTGCGTCCGTGCCTGGCGCCTCGTCCTGACCGAGCCCGAGCGCCACGACATCAAGGCGGCGTTGTCGCCTTGATAGGCGTTTCGGCCGCGCTGGCGCGAATGCCCTCTTCAATTCTCTCGATCATGTAGGGGAAGAAGGGGTTCGAGGACATCCGAAGCAATGCATCCAGGCTGACGATAAGCGTGCCCCGCTCGCCACGCGGCGCAACCGCGCCGAGGTTGACGCCAAAGTTCTCGGCAGGATCTGGCTCCATCCCATAAAGCGAATCGCTCATCGGAAACGGCAGGGCGACATGCGAGAGCGAGTAAACGCCCAGCGGATAGGACAGCCCCAAGTCGCGCGATTGTTCCTCGACGGCGCCGGCTTCGGTCACCCGTTCGACGACTTCACCAGTGTCGAGGTTCGCATTGGCGATGATCGTCGCTCTGAAGAGCCGCGGCGGCGGCGGCAGAAGACGCGCCAACGCGGTGTCCGAGGCGGTCCGCAGAAGTTGGCCTAATTTGGCGCTGCGGTTGAGGTCGAACAGCACGAGTTCGCTGCCATTCGATGGAAGTAGGGCATACAAGGCCGAGACAATTGCCCGCGTGCTGACGGTAAAGTCGATGACGGATTGAAAGGTCAGGAGCGGCGCCAGGCGATCCAAGCGCTTTTCCCGAGCAAGGCGCGTGATCTGTTGTTGCAGCGCGTCGCTCAGGAGAGAGGTTTGCCGTGCGCCGTTCACCGGAAACGAATTATATTTGAACGGATTGAACTCCGGCACCACGCCGAGCCACGCGGCCTTCGCAAAGGCCGGCAATATCGCCGGCAAGCCAGCCAATCCGGCGAAGCGCGCAAATGGCGTGATTCCGATCATCGGCGC
>JBQTKC010000062.1:0-2150 GCA_052386575.1 Beijerinckiaceae bacterium | reverse complement strand
CCGCAGATTGGCCAAGGACTGGGAAAATCTCAACCTCAGCGCCCTCACATTCCTTCGCTTCGCCTCTATCCGGCTCATGCTCAGAAAGCTTTGTAATCCTTCATGAACTTTCGAGACGGACTCTAAGAAAGATAAGAAGACGGCGGCTTACGCGGCGATCATAGAGAAGATATTTTTCGATCACTACACGCCGGGTACCGACGACTTCGAATTCCAACGCGCGGAGATCGAGGCAGCTGCGCCCGTGCTGGGTGTCACGAAACCCAAGAACTTCGGCGACGTGATTTACGCCTTCCGCTATCGGAAGATGCTCCCGCAACGCATTCTCGACACCCAGCCGACGGGCAAACATTGGCTGATTTTAGGCGCTGGTGATGCTCGCTATCGATTCAAATTGAGCAACCTAGCGTACATCAAACCGGCGCCGGGGTTGCTGGTTCGCAAGGTTCCGAACGCGACGCCCGAGATCATCGGGCATTACGCTTTCACCGACGAGCAGGCGCTACTCGCCAAGATTCGCTACAATCGGTTGATCGATACTTTTCTGGGAATTACTGCTTATTCTCTTCAAAGCCACCTCCGAACTAAAATTCCTAATTACGGCCAGATAGAAATCGACGAACTCTACGTCGGCATCGATACGCGTGGGACGCAGTACGTCGTGCCCGTGCAAGCTAAGGGCGGAAGCGATACTCTCGGAGTCATTCAGACGATCCAGGACACGGTCTTTTGTCAGGCGGAGCCTCGTTACACGCATTCGATTCCGCGCCCCGTTTCGGCGCAGTTCATGGCCGACGACGTGATAGCCTTGTTCGAACTGTATTTCGACGGCAACGACGTTTCGATTGTTCAAGAACGTCATTATCGCCTAACCGAGGCGAAGAGCATAACCGACAGGGACCTCGCATCCTATCGCAACGGCGAGTCGTAACAGCTTTCGGGATGCGCCTGAACACGCCGCCCGGTGAGCCTTACACCGGCGATGCCTTCCCGCAAAGGATTGGACACGCCATGGCTTGTGGGTTTTGCACTGGCGGCTCAGCCGATGGCCGCCAGGCCTTTGGCAAAGCGGCGCCCGCTGGCGGCATATTGCGCGGCGCTGTCGCGCAGGTTTTGGGCCGACGCCGCATCGAGAGTTCGCACGAGGCGGGCGGGGCTGCCGATAATCAGGCTATCGTCCGGAAACTCCTTGCCTTCGGTCACCAAGGCATTGGCGCCGACGAAACAATTGCGGCCGAGCTTGGCGCCGTTCAAAAGCGTTGCGCCCATTCCAATGAGGCTGTTGTCGCCAATCGAGCAGCCATGCAGGATCGCGTGATGGCCGATGGTGCAGTCTCGACCGATCGTCAAGGGAAAGCCCAAGTCGGTGTGCAGCAGCGATCCATCCTGCACATTGGTGCGGGCGCCAACGACTATCTCTTCGAGGTCGCCGCGCAAAACGGCGCCAAACCAGATCGACACGCCGGTTTCGAGCCGCACCTTGCCGATGACGTGCGCGCCAGGTGCGATCCAGAACCGGCCATCGCTTGGGAGAATGGGCGCAACGCCGTCGAGCGCGTAAACCGGCATTCTGGCGCCTATTAATCGTCGAGATCGAAATCGAGGATCGCCATTTGCAAAGTAAAACTCTTCCCATTGGGATCGTCGGGCGAGATGACGCCTAGAAAATCGCCGCCATTGTTCAAATCGAACGAATCGTTTTTTTTGCCGCGTGGCACGACCCTCAATTTGGTGGTCTCGAAAAGCCGCCGCAAATAATCCTGCAACACCAGCCGCTCGACGGGAATCTTCATCTCGAAGGAGAAAGACCTATCGCCGTCCTCGTCATCGACCGTGATCGCGCCGATCAGGCGCTCGCCAAGCTGCACCTCGGCGTTGTCCGGATTCCGTTTGCCTTGAGCGACCTTCAAGTGCTGATTGTCGAGGGATTTGCGCAGGAACTCCTGCAATTTTCGCAATTCCGCTTTATCCACGACGCGCTCCCACGGCCGCCCGCTCTCGCCGGAACGCGAGCCGCGCACCGGCCGGACGGGCCAACCCCTGCCAGAAGAGTCCGCGGGCGACACCCTTGGCCAACTTCACATCAAGACTAATCGTTGACCGGCGCCGGAGCAAGTAACTGATCCATGACGCGCGAGGGTTCGGCGCAT
>JBQTKC010000061.1:0-18392 GCA_052386575.1 Beijerinckiaceae bacterium | reverse complement strand
ACGCAAACGCTCAAAAATTGGTGTGGGGCTCGAGGTGGAGGGCGCCCCGCACGCCGCCGCGCTCCGGCGGGCCGGCGGCAAGCCATGCGCGCAGGAATCCTTGGAGATCGGCCGGTCGCGGCGCCCGCGCCAAGAGCCTAAAGCGGTGGCGCCCGCGAATAACCGCGATCGGCGCTTCGGCGGGCCCGAGCACACTCACCTCGTCTGATTTCGGCAAAGCGCCGGCCTTCGTCAGTTTCCAGCCGTCGGATGGGGGCAGCGCGAAGGCCGCTCGCGCGAGAACCCGCGCAAAAACCTCGGCGGATGCGCTGTCCTTGCCTGACACGATCAGGGCGGCGAGGCGCCCGAAAGGCGGCAGCCCGGCGCGGCGGCGCTGATTTGTTTCCTCGTCGTAAAAGCGCTCGCAATCGCCCGACAACAGCGCGCGCATGACCGGATGCTCGGGCTGCCAAGTCTGGATCAGCGCGCGTCCGGCGGTATCGAACCGTCCGGCGCGCCCGGTCACTTGCTGGAGCAACTGAAATGTTCGCTCGGCCGCGCGCGGATCGCCCGACGTCAAGCCAATATCCGCGTCGATCACGCCGACCAGCGAAAGTCGCGGGAAATTATGCCCCTTCGCGACGAGCTGGGTGCCAATCACAATGTCGCATTCGCCGCGCGAGATCGCCTCGATCTCTTCGCGCAGACGCTCGGTGCCGCCTGGAAAATCGGACGAGAGGACGAGAATCCTCGCCTGCGGAAAAAGCAATGCTGCTTCCTCGGCCAATCTCTCGATGCCGGGGCCGCAGGCGGTAAGCGATTCGGCCGCCTCGCAGGACGGACAAACATTGGGCCGTCCTACGATATGGCCGCAATGATGGCACATCAGCGCCCGCCGGAAGCGGTGCTCGACAAGCCAGGCCGTGCAGTTCGGGCAATCGAAACGATGTCCGCATGCGCGGCAAAGGGTCATGGGCGCGTAGCCCCGCCGGTTGAGAAACAAGAGCGCCTGTTCGCCCCGCGCGAGCACCTTAAAAATAGCCTCGGCTAGCCTCGGCGAGATCCATTTTCCGCGCGGCGCCGCTTCGGCACGAAGATCGACGGCCGCGATCAGGGGCAATGCCTTCGCTTTGAAACGGGCGGCGAGGCGGAGATGAGCGTAGCGGCCGTGCGCGGCATTGACCCTGCTTTCGATCGACGGCGTCGCCGAGACGAGGACGACCGCCGCTTTCTCGATTTGGCCGCGCACCACGGCCATGTCGCGGGCGTGGTAGGCGACGCCCTCCTCCTGCTTGTAGGCGGTCTCGTGTTCTTCATCGACGACGAGCGTCGCAAGATCCGCGAACGGAAGAAACAGCGCCGAGCGCGCGCCAATAACAACTTTGACTTCGCCTTGCGCCGCCGCGCTCCACAGCCGCGCACGCTTGCGCGCGCTGACGCCTGAATGCCATTCCCCCGGACGCGCCCCAAAACGCGCGGCAAAACGGCCAAGAAATTGCGCGGTGAGCGCGATCTCGGGCACGAGGATCAGACTTTGGCGCCCGGCTTCGAGCGCGGCAGCGACGGCCTCGAAATAAATCTCCGTCTTGCCGGAGCCTGTTACGCCTTCGAGCAGGGTCACCGAGAACGCGCGGGCGTTTACACGCTCGCGCAAAAGGGCGGCGGCGTTTTCTTGCGCGGCTTCGAGCGATGGCCTCGCGAATGCGGGATCGCAGGCGAGCACTGCCGGTTCTGGCGGCAGCGCGATTGTCTCAAGCGTTCCTTCGCCGATCAAATTGTCGATGACGCCGCTCGAACAGGCGGCGGCCTCGGCGAGCGCCGGCTTCGAGAAAGCAAGGCCGCCTTCCGCCGCGGCGATCACGCGCGCGCGCGCAGGAGTCATACGGCGCGGCGGCGCTCCTTTAAGGCGAACTCCAACTCGCGCTGGTTCCGGCCCCGCCTGCAGCGGCGCGCCGATCGCCATCCGCAGCACCATGCCGCGCGGGCTAACGGTCCAGCGCGCCACCCAATCGACGAATTTCCGCAGATTGGCGGAAAGCGGCGGAATATCTAGGCGGCTCGCAATGGCTTTTAGATTTGCCCGGTCGCCTGTCCCCGGACGCCCCTCCCAGACGACGCCATGGGTCATTCTCGTGCCGAGCGGCACTTCGACAACATCGCCAGGCGCGACGATGATGCCGCGCGGAACGAGATAGGAGTAGAGACGATCAATCGCGACCGGCAGGAGGACCTCGGCGATCGCCGCGCCGTCGTCCGTTAAACTTGGTTTGCCGCCCTCTGCCATTTCATTGCGGCGGTTGTTTGCGCCTTTTGCGCGCCGGTTGCGGCCCACGCCTTTTTCGCGCTGACGGCCTCTCGGCCTTTGGCGGCGCCGGTGGTTCCTCAACTTTTGCATGTGCCGGCGGTTGATTGCGACTCTTGCGCGCCAGTTGCGGCCCACGCCGTTTTCGCGCTGACGGCCTCTCGGACGTTCGTAGCTCCGGCGGTTCCTCAACCTTTAGGCGTGCCGGCGTTGCCTCGGCCTTTTTATGCACAGGCCGAGATGATCGCCCTCGTTTCCTAAGCATGTTGAGCCCCTCGACCGCGCTGGAAAAAGCCATCGCGGCGTAGATGTAGCCCCTGGGAAAATGAACGCCACAGCCGTCGGCGATCAACGTCGCGCCAATCAGGAACAGAAAGCTGAGCACGAGGACCACGATCGTCGGATTGCGATGAATGAATTTGGTGAGAGGGCCGGCGGCGGTCAGCATCGCCACGACGGCCACGATCATTGCGGCGATCATGATTGGAACATGCTCGGTCATGCCGACGGCGGTGATGACGCTGTCGATCGAGAACACGAGATCGAGAATTACGATTTGGGCTACGGTGGCGGCAAAAGCGCCAGGATTTGGCGGCGCGGCGGCCACCGTTTCGATCGGATCGATGGTGTGATGCAATTCCGTCGTCGCCTTGAAGACGAGGAAGAGCCCGCCGCCGATCAGGATCAGATCGCGCCAGGAAAAGCTTTGCCCGAAAATGGAAAACAAGGGTGCGGTGAGCCCGACAATGTAGGCCGCGCCAGCGATAAGGAAAAGCCGGAGCACGACGGCAAGTCCGATCCCGATCCACCGCGCCTTTGCCGCTTGGGCCGGCGGCAATTTCGACGAGAGAAGCGCGAGGAAGACGAGGTTGTCGACGCCAAGCACGATCTCCATCGCGCCAAGCGT
This sequence comes from Beijerinckiaceae bacterium, assembly GCA_052386575.1. Taxonomy (GTDB): domain Bacteria; phylum Pseudomonadota; class Alphaproteobacteria; order Rhizobiales; family Beijerinckiaceae; genus Methylocapsa. Next base: position 15,204 of record JBQTKC010000061.1, on the reverse strand, counting down.
GACGAAAGCGAGCCATGCCGTTGGGTCGGCGGCGAGTGCCAAGAGATCGTAGATCACAAATCGTTCTCGCGGGAATCTTTTCGGTACGAGACATCGGCTGCGGAGCAAGCGGCCCAGACAACAGAGGGTGCCAGGGAAAAGATCATGCGGTGAGAAAAAAAACGAAGTCCAGTACCATTGCAAGTGTCCCTTTTAAAACTGTGTTGCCGCTAGCGCCGGTGCACTCCACCATCCTTCAAACCAAAAATTGATTACCCCGCCGAGACAGCCCGCGACAAAAGCTGTTTGCAATTGCCAAGAGGCTTTGCAATGCCCCAAAGGATCACGGATCGAGTCCGCGGCCGTCATCGAACCCAGGGGGCGCGCCGTTGAAGCTGCCCGAGACGATAGCGCACGCGGTTGCGGCCGGGCCAACAATCGTATAACATACTGCCTGACGATAATCGTCATGTGAGTTCACAGCACAGTCGCGAGCCGGGAATTATCACTTGCCCTTGGCGGTTCCAGTTCCAGCAACGTGTAGCGGCGCCGTGAACAGTTGAAACAAGAATATTGATATAAAAGGCGATTCAGATGGAAAGGACGTATGGAGGTTTACAACTCCTTAGGTTTCTTTGCGCGTCAATTGTCATATTTTCCCATTACCACCATTTTTTCGTATTATCTATTTACCCATCTTTTCCGGATAATTATCATAGAGAAGCACAACCATTCTATAATTACGCGGTGTTTATCTATGATAATGGTGGATTTGCGGTCAAGGTATTTTGGCAGCTTTCTGGGTTTATCTTCTATTATAAGTACAGTGAGGCTATTTTTAGTAATACAATTTCAGTATACAAGTTTTTAGTGTTGCGTTTATCTAGGCTATATCCGCTACATTTTATTACGCTGATTTTCGTTGCTGTAGCTCAGTGGCATTACGCCGTCGTAAACGGAACTTCTTTCGTCTATGATAACAATGATATATATCACTTTGTCTTGAACCTGTTTTTTATGTCACAATGGGGATTTCAAAAGGGCCTTTCATTTAATGGTCCTATATGGAGTGTTTCTCTGGAGTGTATAGCGTATATCACATTCTTCCTCTTCGCGAGGTACGGTGGATTTTCGTTGTCAAAAACGTTATGTTCTCTTTCAGTCTTATTCGCAGTACATCTGCTTATAGGTTATACAGAACTTATTGATTGTGTTATCTACTTCTTTGTGGGCGGATGTATATGTATTCTTTCAAAGGAAATCGAGAGATTCAGTGTTTGGTATCTGGTGCCAATAATGCTGCTAACGACGGCATCAGCACTATATTTTTTTATAAAAGTGCCAGACAACAACAAGACGATGTTATTTCTGTCATCTTCACTACTTGTATCTTTTGCTATGATCTCGAAAGCTATGATTTTGGCTCGAATCGGTCATGTATCAAATACCATTGGAAATATGACATATGCGTCCTATCTAGTACACTTTCCTATTCAGATTGTACTCGTTTCGATTACCGACTACTTTGTGTTGGATAGGTCTTTGTATTTCAATGATGCAGTTTTTATTTTTTACTTCGTTTGTGTTTTCATTGTTTCCTATTTGACATATGCCTTCTTCGAGAGGCCTGCACAAGAAAAGATACGAAAATTATTTTTACCTGGAACGGCCATACTTGAACTAGGGATTGCCGCCGGTTAAGCACACAAATGGCTGCAACCACGCGGCCGGCCCGCGCCGCGACGAATGAGCGGTCAATGAGCTTCGCTCTCACAAGGAGCGCGGGCCGCGATGCGGAAACGTCAAGCCGCGATTGGAACGGACTACCGGCATTCATGGCGAGGGAGCGGGAAAAATGAAAATCTTGCCGGTCATCATGTGCGGCGGCGCGGGAACGCGGGTCTGGCCAGAGTCGCGCGAAAGCCTGCCAAAGCAATTTATTTCTCTCGTTGGGCCCCACTCGACCTTCCAAATGGCGGTCGAGATGCTCGCTCATAGCGCGTTCGAAACGCCGATTGTCATTTCCAATCACGATTATCGTTTTCTCGTCGCCGAGCAGTTGTTGAAGATCAAGCGCGAGGCGCGCGTTATTCTTGAGCCGGTCCGGCGTGATTCTGGGCCTGCCGTCGCGGTTGCCGCCGAGCTCGCGGCGCAATCCGGGCCGGACACGATCGTCGCGGTTCTCGCCGCCGATCACGTGGTGCGCGATGAGGAAAGATTCGTGGCTTTGTGCAAAACGGCGGCCGAGGCTGCCGCGCTTGGCTACATCGTGACGCTCGGTATCAAGCCGGACGCGCCCGCTACTGGCTATGGCTATATCAAGCCGGGAAAGACGGCAACACAGGATGGAGCCGTGTTGAAGGTCGAGGCTTTCGTCGAAAAGCCCAACGTCGCCTCGGCGGAAAAATATGTCGCTTCGAATTATCTTTGGAATTCGGGCAACTTTTTTTTCCGCGCGGATGTGATGCAGGAGGAGTTGCGAAATTTCGAGCCGGACATGGCGGCGGCGGCGGCGGAAGCCGTTGCCAAGGCCAAACAGGATCTGAATTTTTTGGTCCTCGACAAGGATTCCTTCGAGAAGGCGCCGAAAAAATCGATCGACTACGCGGTCATGGAGCGCACCGCCAGGGCCGCGGTCGTCCCCGCCGATATCGGCTGGTCGGATGTCGGCAATTGGGAAGCGGTCTGGCAATTGTCGGAACGCGACGGAAAGGGCAATTCGATCCGGGGCCGCGGAATCGTCATGAATGCGTCAAATGTTCATGTCCGCTCCGGCGAACATTTGACGACAGTCGTCGGCGTCGACGATGTCATTGTCGTTACCACCCAGGATGCGGTCTTGGTGCTCAACAAGGCGCAGGGCGATAGCGTCAAGCAGCTGGTCGATCGCCTCAAAGGCGAAAATCGCCCCGAGGCGCTGGAACATAAGCGCTCCTACCGGCCATGGGGCTATTATCAATCGGTCGATTCCGGGGCGCGCTACCAGGTCAAACGCATCTTCGTCAAGCCAGGCGAGCGCTTGTCCCTGCAAAAGCATTTCCATCGCGCCGAGCATTGGGTCGTCGTCAAGGGAACGGCCGAGGTCACCCGCGACACCGAGGTTCATGTTGTGCACGAGAACGAGTCGATCTATCTGCCGATCGGTTGCGTGCACAGATTGGCAAATCCCGGCCGGATCGATCTCGAATTGATCGAGGTGCAGACCGGCTCTTATCTCGGCGAGGACGATATTGTCCGGCTCCAGGATGTCTATAATCGCGGCTGACACGCGGCGCGCGGCGGGTTCCGCGACATGTCGTGGTCAGCCGCGGCGGATATCCTGGAATCGCTTCATACTGTGCGGCCAGGTTGTAACGAGTGGCGAGTCCAAACATGTTGACCACCTCGCCGGCATGGGTAACCGGCCGGATGTGCGCCGGGAATACATCCGCTTTCGCCTTCGATGAGGGTCCTCTGCGCATGTATGGGCTCGCGGCGGGTGCCGCGGCTTCGGAGAAGCTATCCTTTATCGCTTGCGATGCTGCTTGCGGTACAGGCCAAACCCGGCCAGCACGGCACAGAGGATCGACGCCGGAACGAGCACATTAACAGCCTTGGCAAGCCAAGCGGTTACCCCAAGGGCGCCGATTGCGGCGATCACGACAGGGCCGGCACAACAGACCGCGGCGATCCCCGCAGCAATAGCGGCTGCGATGAGAGGGCGGTCGCGCATGGCGTTCAGCTCTTCGGCGCGGCAGGATAATAGCCCGCGTTCTCCGTCGCCTTCACGAGCGTACTTGGCGCGCGCAAAGGAATTGCGCGCCGGCAGCCGCTGCCATCGCCGCAAGATCCGATGGGCGTCATCGCCATTTGGATGAGACCACGACTTTCGCCGTCACACATCGCAGTGTCCTCCCTATCAGTTCTCTTTCCTCGCCCGACCTTTATTTGAACGATAGCGCTTTGCAATTGTCAGTCACCGGCCACGCCGTCTCAGATGCATTTGTTTTGATTAAGTCAATAGTGTTAGACCCCAATTCCTTCGTGCCGCCGAACAACGACTGTACCATCACAACAATGAAGAATAAACCTCCGCCCGGCCCATTATTTTCGTGTTCATCAGTAGACCAAGTATCATACACGAGGTCGAAAGAGTACTGATTGGCTTTTGGCCCGCCACTTGGATTATTTATGCCAAGCGGAACGACAGCAAAACCATTGATCTCAAGTTTTGTGCCCTCTGGGATGGTCGTTTCCATGGCACCCGTAACGCCCATTGTCTGCGCGAATCTCGGATCCGGATACACAAAGCGACGATTCTTGTCCCACACAGCCGTCTTGGCCTGTTGTTCAGGGTTGGATTGGTCCACATAAAGATGCGTTGGGTCGAAATCGAAACTTCCGCTGGTTTTTGTATTGTCCACGGCTTCGACTTTGAAGATTGCAAAGGCTTCGTCAGACCGTGCTGACACTGGGCCCGCTGGCGTGTCGTACCTTTTGCAGATGCCGGCCTGATGGTAGGAAATAATAACGGCGGAACGAGCGGCGTCAGGAAGGGCAATCGACCCAGAGATCAACAGCGAGACGGACAGAATAGATGTATTCGCCAGTCTCATGGTACGACTTGCACTTCGAGCCCGCTCAGCTCTTGGGCGCGGAAGGATAGCCCGCGTTCGTCGTCGCCTTTATCAGCGCATCCACCTGAGCCTTGCTGTCGTCGTAGGTTACCATCGCCGTCTTGTCCTCGGCCGACACGACGACATTGCTTACGCCAGGCACCTGTTGAAGGCTCGCTTTGACCGTGCCGGGGCAGGCGGCGCAGGTCATATGCTGTACTGCTAGCGTGATTGTCTTTTCCGCGGCGAATGCGGACGGGGAGACAAGAACGCTGACGAACACGGCAATTGAAGCTGGAAGTTTGGTCATTGGGAACTCCATTGACGAGTTGAGGGATATGCCTAGGTGCCCCCGGGTGCTTAGCGCGAGGAGCAGCAGCTCGCTTCTTCTTTTGTTGCCGCCGCCGCCGGTTCGGCAGTTGCGAGGTCATTATAGGCCTTGAAGGCCTTTAAAGCCCACATCTCGCCGACACAGCCGCCCATTGTGGAGGCGACAGCGAGGAATTCACCAAGCTCGGCTTCGGTCGCGCCAAGGCCGCGGGCCTGTTGCACATAGAATTTGAAGCATGGTTCGCAACGGGCCGACACGGCCCAAAGCGTCGCCGCGAGCGCCTTGTAGCGTGCGGGCACCGCGCCGTCAGCAAAAATGGCCTCCTGCCGCATCTGGTTGATATGCCGGACCGTGCCTTTGGTGATCTTGCCAAACTCGCCCATGAGGCCGAGCGCTGGATCAATATCTTTATGCTGCATGGTTATCTCTCGTTATGCAATTGTAGCCGGAGGTGATGAACGCGCGGTTTTTCATGGCCACAGCATGCCTTCCGTATAGGGGAAGGAAGGATAGCCTGCTGCGGTTGTTGCCTCGGTGAGTGTCTTCACGTCCGCCTTCGTGTCGTCGAAGGTGACGGAGGCCGTCTTCTTCTTGTCCGAGACCGCGACATTGATGACGCCCGGCACGGCCGCGAGGCTTTGCTTTACGACATGCGGGCAAGCCGCGCGGTACCAGTTCCGCACTGCGAGGATCATTACCGTTTCGCCCGCGAGGGCGGGCGGAGCGAGCGCTCCGAACGCTCCGAGCGCGAGGGTAATCGAGACGAGCGTCTTGGACATGGGCCGGTGCCTCACGATTTGAGGATCAGCGGTGCAAGGAGGTCAAAGCCTAGCGCCCCTGCGACAAGGACCGTCGCCAGGATGAGGCTGAACATCACCAAGCGGTTTGGCAGTGGCCTGGCGCAGTCGGTTTCCGCGCAAGCAATTTTTCGGCGGAAAACCAGCCAATAGCCGTAGCCGAGGCAGGCAAGCGTCGCCGCGATGAAATAGGGCTGATAAGGAGCAAGCGCCGTAAGATTGCCGATCCACGCGCCGCTGATGCCGAGGCTGAACAGCACCAATGGCGCGATACAGCACGACGAGGCCGCGATTGCGCCCAAAATGCCGCCCGCCGCAACAAGCTTTTGCGTGCGGCTAATTGCGGCATACTCCAACGCAGCTGGAAACCTGGCCGGTTCGCGGCAGGAATTGGGAGAGGGATTGTTCATGAATACGGCTTCCTTGATGACAAGGCTTCATGCTACATCCTTTAGCGGCTACAGGAGCAAGAAGATTTTTCATGCGCCCGATCAAAGCCTCGCGAGCGGTGGGCATGCCGATCGGCGAATTGTCTCGCCTGACTGGCATACATATCGAGACGATCCGCTACTATGAAAAGATCGGCATGTTATCAGCCCCGCCGCGCACCGAGGGAGGCCGCCGGGTCTATGGGCCGAAAGAAACGCGCATGCTCGCCTTCATCCGCCGCGGGCGGGAACTCGGGTTCACTCTCCATCAAATCCGCGCCCTGCTTAATCTTAGCGGGCCGGAAAAGGCGTCCTGCGCCGAGGTGCGGGAGATCGCTAACCATCATATCGACGACATTCGCGCAAAGATTGATGATCTTACCAAGCTTGAACGTCTGTTGCGCAAGACGGTCGCGCAATGCTCCGGCGGGAAGGCACCGGATTGCCCCGTGCTGAATGTTCTCGATGTCCAAGGCGTCAGGCCATCCCGCGCCTAGCGCCGGTTGGATGGAACCGGCCGCGCGAAGGCCTGCGAGCATTCCATTGGTCACCTCTTGACGGGGCTGCGGCGGCGGCGCAAATTTGGCGGGCGATTGCAGTGCAGCGAAAACCCATGGAATGGCGGAGCTGGTTATTTGTGGTTTTCGGTTTGGCTGCGGCGTTCGCGCTTCTAGCCCGGAGCGGATTCATTCCGGCCGCCCCCGCGCGTCCGCTGGTTCCGGCGGAGCGGCGCTACATTCCCTATGACGGCCTGTTGCCCGCATGCGACGATCCCGCCGTTTTCGGGCGTATTCAGGGGCGCTTCCTTGATCGCGAATCCGAATTTTGGAACACGGGCCTCGAAATCATCGGCTTCGAAGACGTGAGAGAAATAGGCTATAAAACCAATGGCGAGGATTACATCCCCCGCCGTTATTGCACCGCGCGGGTTTACCTAAACGACGCCAAGAAACCGCATCAGGTTTCATATTCGATCAACGAGGATCTTGGCAACATAGGTTTTGGGTTCGGAGTCGAATGGTGCGTTGGCGGACTTGACCGCAACGATGCCTATGCACCAAATTGCAAAATGGCGCGGCCGTGAGCGGAGTTCGCCGATAATGCCGGCTCGGCTGCCGTCACATGGTCCGGCTGGTTTCTTGCCGGCTCTCGTTGCCCTTGCCTCGCTCGCCTGGGCTTGGCCCTCGCTGGCCGGGCCACCAGCCGCCTTTTGCGCGCCTGATGGCTGCGCTAGCCCTGCCCCTTTGCTGCCGCTAAGAGTCCAGGCGTTGCGCGGCGCGGGAACGCCCGGAAGTTTCGATTTTTACATTCTTGCGCTCTCCTGGTCTCCCGGCTTTTGCGCGACGCCGGCGGGCGCGCGGGCGCATGGCCAATGCGACTTGGGTGCCAATCTCGGCTTCGTCGTGCATGGGCTTTGGCCCCAGTACGAACATGGCTTTCCCTCGGACTGCGGTCCGGCCGCAAGGGTCCCGTCCCGCCAGGCGCTGCGAAGCGCGCATGGACTTTATCCCAATGATGGACTTGCCCGGCATGAATGGCAAAAGCACGGCACCTGCTCGGGCAAGAGTCCAACCGACTATTTCGCCGATGTGCGCCGCGCGCGCGATTCAATCGTCGTTCCCGCGCCGTTTACAGCAGCCAAGGAAAAACAGACTTGGACGCCAATCGATATTTTACGCGCGTTCATTGCCTCGAATGCCCGGCTGCGGCCGGGCATGCTGGGTGTTGCCTGCACAAGCGGTGTCCTGCAAGAGGTGAGGATTTGTTTTTCCAAGGATCTGCGCGACTTTCACGCCTGCCCGGAAATTAGCCGGCAAGGCTGCCGCGCGCGGGAAATTGCCGTGCCGCCCATCTTGTGAGGCTTCGCGAAACCCCGGCCGGCAAGTAATGACGGTTTAGGAGCTGCTCCGTGGCCGTTCAAACGTTCGAGGTTGGCGAGGACGAGGAGGGGATGCGCCTCGACCGCTGGTTCAGGCGGCGGATGCCAAATTTATCTCTTTCGCTCGTGAACAAGATCGTGCGCACGGGCGAGGTGCGCGTCGATGGCGCGCGGGTAAAGACCGCGACGCGGCTCGCAAAAGGCCAGCGCGTGCGCGTCCCGCCGGTTGCGCTCGATGCGGCGGTGGCGCGGGCAAGTGAGACTTCGCCAGCGGATTTGCGCGCGCTAAAAAACATGATCCTTTACGAGGACCGCGATCTCCTGGTGCTCGACAAGCCTTTCGGGCTTGCCGCGCAAGGCGGCTCGGGAACGACGCGCCATATCGATGGGATGCTCGCCTCGATGCCAAACGAGCGCGGCGACCGGCCCGTGCTGGTGCACAGGCTCGATCGCGACACCTCGGGGGTCTTGCTCGTCGCGAAGACCCGGAAAATCGCCGCCGATCTCGGCGAAATTTTTCGCTCGCGGCAAGCAAGAAAAATCTACTGGGCGCTCGTTGAAGGCGTGCCGAAGCCCGCGCAAGGCCGCATCTCGCTCTATCTGGCGAAAGGCGGCGGAATGGGTCAGGCCCGGCCTGCACGCCGCGACGAAGAGGGGCGCGGAAAACTCGAAAAAATGCGGGTTGCGCGGCATGGCGACGAGGATGCCCGCCATTCGGTGACGTATTACGCGATTGTCGACAAGGTGGCGCCGCGGCTTGCCTGGCTTTCGCTCAAGCCCATAACTGGGCGTACTCACCAGCTGCGCGCTCACGCCGAGGCGATCGGCCATCCGATCATCGGCGATTCCAAATATGGTGCCATGCCCGGCAACGATCCGCGCCGCAATGATCCGCTGCGCATGATACCCGGCGCGGTCGAACGCAAGCTGCATCTTTTGGCGCGCCGCCTGATCCTGCCGCATCCCGGCGGCGGCACGCTCGATGTCACCGCGCCCTTGCCGGAGCACATGCGGCGCGCGTTCGATCTCTTCGGCTTCGACGTGAAGCGCCATGATCCGAACGAGAACGCGCCGGTGTGAATGCCCGCTCACGGTGCGGCGTGGTCGGGCTCGACTAGGTTCAAGCGGGAAAGAGATCGGCGACGGGGTGACCATGGCCGTCGAGCGTCATCGCGTCGGCATAGCGCGCTTGACGAGTGCGAACCCGCTTTGCAAGGTCGAGCTCGATGATGCTAGTCTTTGTCATGGATGTCCTCTCCTCTGTGGAATGTTTGAACATCGCCACCTTGGCACATTGCGATGCCGAAGGGAGGGGGCATCCACTCCATCATTTTGGTGGAAGTGACGGCCGGCGCAAACATATTGCCGCCGCGCAACGACGGAAGGTCCCGCCGCTTTCGATGAGGCTCGACCCCGGGGATGACCGCCACCCTTCTCCGCCGCGCGTCGCTCACATATGGGCGAGCGAGCGACGGCGGCTCCGAGGGGATTGCTTTATCAGACCCTATGACAAAATTCGCAGAGCTTGACGTATATATCTCCTCACAGGAGCGACTTACACAAAACGGCTGACACTCCCGGCTCACATCCTAAAGTCCCCGGATTTGCCGGGGGATACTTACTCCTATTGGCTTGCACAAGGTAGAGATCACCGCGATCGAGGGTCAACGAATCCGAGTGCGCAATCTCGAAGCATTGGACGGGATACCAATCATCGGCGTCAAGCCGGTACTCACCGACGACATCAACGAACGTTGAGCGATAGACAGGCTGATTATGCCGCCCTGGTCTTGAGGTCCGGCGCCACCCTAAAACTCGCTTCGGTCTTCGCCGTGATTTCGGCAAGCGTGACGCCCTCGGCGAGTTCGATGAGGGTCATGCCTGTATCTCTGGCCTTGTCGATCGAAAAAACCGCAAGATCCGTGATCACGAGGTCGATCACCGCCGTGCCGGTCAGCGGCAACGTGCATTTGTGCAAAAGTTTCGGCTGGCCTTTCGCCGTGTGTTCCATCACCACCACGACCCGCTTGACGCCGGCGACAAGATCCATCGCCCCGCCCATGCCTTTCACCATCTTGCCGGGAATCATCCAATTGGCGAGATCGCCGCGCTCGGTCACTTCCATGGCGCCAAGAATCGCGAGATCGATATGCCCGCCGCGAATCATGCCAAAACTGTCGGCGGAGGAGAAATAGCTTGTCGTCGCAAGTTCGGTGATCGTCTGCTTGCCGGCATTGATGAGGTCGGCGTCTTCCTCCCCCTCGAAGGGAAACGGCCCCATGCCGAGCATGCCGTTCTCGCTCTGCAATTGCACATTCATGCCGGGCGGGATGAAATTCGCGACAAGCGTCGGAATGCCGATCCCGAGATTGACATAAAATCCATCGCGCAATTCCTTGGCCGCGCGTGCCGCCATCTGTTCCCTGGTCCAGGCCATTTGGTTCTCCTCAGGCGGCGGCGCGGGGGCGCGTGGTGCGCTGTTCGATCCGCTTGGCGGCGTTTGGCGCATGCACGATGCGCTGGATGAAAATGCCTGGCGTATGGATCGCGTCGGGGTCGATATCTCCCGCCGCGACCAGTTGTTCGACCTCGGCCACCGTTACCTTTCCGGCGGCGGCCATCATCGGATTAAAATTGCGCGCCGTCTTGCGATAGATGAGATTTCCTTCGGTATCGCCCTTATAGGCGTGGACGAGCGAGACATCGGCGACGAGTCCCCGCTCCATGACATATGCCGCGCCGTCGAAGTCGCGCTGCTCCTTCCCGTCCGCAATGATGGTCCCCACGCCGGTCTTGGTGAAAAACGCCGGAATGCCCGCGCCGCCCGCCCTTATTCGCTCGGCGAGCGTGCCCTGCGGATTGAATTCGAGTTCGAGTTCGCCGGAAAGATAAAGCCGCTCGAAAAGCTTGTTCTCGCCGACATAGGACGAGATCATTTTCCTTATTTGCCGGGTTTCGAGCAGCATCCCGAGGCCCGCGCCATCGACGCCCGCGTTGTTCGAGATCACGGTCAAATCCTTTACCCCAAGATCGCGAAGGGCCTCGATCAGGGTTTGCGGGATGCCGCAAAGGCCAAATCCCCCGGCCATGAGGGTCATCCCATCCTCGAGAATATCGGTCAGGGCCGAGCGTGCGTCGGGGAAAATCTTGTTCATGCGCCTTTGCCTATACAGGGATCCGCCGGGGCGAAGTTAATTCTATCACTGCAATTTCTTCGCCCACGGCAAATTGTAGTCCCTAGACTTAACCTTAGCTGGGCCGGGCTGAGCTGAAGCGACGGGTTCAGCCGGCGCTGCTTCTTCCTTGGGCGCGGTGTCGTCCTGTTCGACCATGAAGTGAACCGGCACGCTTCGCAATTTCTCGAACACCAGCGTCCCCGCGACGATCGAGTCAGCGGTCAAGGCCTTGGTAGTCTTGCCGAACTTGAACTGATACTTGTCCGGGGGCAGCTCGATGCTGCCATGCGGCTCGATGAGCAGTCCATGTTCGACAACCTTCGAGCTGAACTTGCCGTCTTTTTCGATGATTTGATAAAGGACGCCGATGCCGGCTCCATCCACGGTCGCGCCGAGGAGAGTCTCCGGCTCATCGCCCTCGTTTGCGATTACGATGATGCAGGCATAGGTGTTTTCGGCGCCCGCCGCCGCCTCGCGAACCCAGGGATGCCCGATCTTTAAGTTGCCGGCGGTCTCCTGATGCGCCGATCCGGGCGAGGCAAGCCCGATCGCGAGGGCCGCCGCTAAGGTAATGGCGGAAATCGAAACCTTCATCCTACCTCCTGGATTCATCGATCGGTCTTTTATCGTTGCACCGCAATAAACACGAAACGATCCGCCCGGCAACACTTGCGCTGCTCGAGTTCGCGCGGCAGGATCACTTTGTGTTGAATATACTGGGAATGCCTGCGAGCGCGCAGGCTCGGCGAACCGATATAGGGTGTCGGGCGGCCTATCCTGAACAATTCCTCCGCGGATCGCATCGAGCGGAGCATCGATTGTACTTACATGATGGCGTGGACGGCCCCGCCAGAAGCGGCGTCTAGGCGCCAAAGACGTGGTAGCCGCGAGGCTCCACCAGGATGGAGGGATCGTCCATGAAAGAGTTTATCAGAATAGGCATCGATCTGGCCAAAATTATTTTCAGATTCACGCGCTGACGAACGAAGGCGCGCCCGCGATGCGCGAGCGGACAACGCACGCTCAACCGGGGGCAGATCGACATGCGTGACTTTCTTCCTGCCTGCCCGGAGCACATCGAATGAGCGGACTGCCCGAAGCGCGCTTAACCGGAAAGACGGCGCGCCGCCTTTGTCTTGTTGCGCGAAGGTCACGATTCCCAAAAATTGAAGAGTTTACTAGTCTAGTGATGCATTCCCGGCGGATGGAGTATGGCCATGAAGGACGCCGTGGCGAGAATGAGAAGCCCAGCCGCTTGCTCGAAGATAATGGTGCGAGCAAGCGCCGCGACGCCTTGCCCCGGACTCGTTGGTAAGCGCGGTATCAAAATGAAGCGGTTGGTCGCCGCGGCCGCGATCATTCCCGCAAGGATGACGGCCTTCAACATCGCGAGGCGTCCCCATCCTGAAGCGGCGAGAACTTCAATCGAATCTACTCGCGACACCAAATTGATCACCCCGCCAAGAAGAATCGCCGCGACCGCTGCCATCCCCAGTGGCGATAAACGCCGCAGCGCGAATTCGGCGACGGCCAGCGCCCCTTGGCTGCGCCGGGCGTCTATGACGAGGAGACCTAACGGAAAGAGCGCGCCGAGCCAGAAGGCGCCGCCGAGTACATGCAGCACATAAGCGAACATGACGGCAGAGCGCTTGGCGGCGGGAACAGAAGCTGGATGGCCTATCCACGCCTGACTGACGAGAAGCGAAGCGGCCAGGATGACGATGATACCTGCCGCCATGTTGCGCCCAAATAAACGCCGCCGCGCAATGAGCGCGACTGCCATGAGCGCAAGAACAAGCACGAGACGAAGCAGCCAGATCTTTCCGAAAGTGGTTTCGAAAAAATATTGCGTCAAGATTTGGGGGTCGAAGAGAGCGCTCGTGTCCTCCGCAAGGTCGATTATGGATGTGGCGACCCACGCCACCGCCGAAACAAACGCGACCAGCGCCGCAAAAACCAGCGCCGCTCGCGACAGCCACGTGACTAGCGTCGCCTCAACCGAACTGTCGCGCGGCAACGCGTAGAAAGGAAACAGCGACGTTCCGAATAAGATCGCGGTTGCCGCAAACTGCAGCCACCGCGCGAACGCAAACACCGCAAGCGTAGCGGTCATCGAACTTCGAAAGTGAAGCTGCCTTCAGTCTTGTGCGAGTCGACCGAGAGCGCCCGCCAGCGCACCCGATAAACTCCCGGCGGCAAGGGTTTTAGGCCGATCTGCATCAGGCTATTTGCGCTATCGATGCGTGGACTGCCGACAGAGACGTGCGCTCCCGCTGTATTCAGCACCTCCATGGTTGTGAACGCTTGTTCGATATTTTGGGTAAACCACAGCGTCACCGCGGAGGGCGGGCTCACCGTGTTTCCGACCCGGGGCTCTGCATGGTCGAGCCAGGCGTGGGCCTGCGCTCCGCCAGCGCCGGCGAGCGACGCCAGAAGCGTAAATGTGGCTGTATGGCGCATGATTGCATACCTCATTGGTAGGACAGCGAGGTTGGCTGACCGATCGTGGTTGGGAACACGGCCTGTATAATCGGCCGGCCAATCGTAGTGGGGAATATGTCGTCGAGATAGAAGTGGAGCTGAAGCAACCAACCGACCGATCGGCCGCTCGCGCGATTGATCGGGATTACCGCCTCGGCGCCGACCTGGAAATACTGGCTCGTCCAGATGACGCCGGGGTTCACTGTGCCGATGAGCTGCTGCCCCGAAGTCAATGTATTGGCGAAGGGCTGCGCGAACCTCGCCTCCACGAGCGGGGTGAGGCGATTGATGAAATCCGGCAGCCCTAAGTCGATCACCTGGGCCTTCAGATAAGGGAGGCTATACTGAACGGTGCCGCCCCAAACGAGTGTGTATGGATGGCGCTCCTCGGGGAAACTGAACTGCAGATGGCTGTGCTCTTCTTCTTCTTCTTCTTCTTCTACTTCGTGGTGCTCTTCGTGCACCTGTTCTACAAGGACTGAAACGGTTCGCCTCCACGTCGGCATGGAATAGCCAAACTGGCCGGTGACGGCGAAGGGGCGCAAGAATCCGGCTGAATTTGGAAGGTCGCCGAACCCCTTGCCGAAAAAAATCGTCGGCGTCAGTTCAGTAAACGGATGGGCGCCAACCGATGGATCGCCGGTCTTTCCCCATCCAACAGAAAGCCCGGCCCTGATGACGAACTCGGCTTCGGGAGCCGTCAGGAATTGATAATCAAACGAGGTTTCGAAATTGTGCCAGCCGCTGGCGCTGGGGCCGCCCAGCGGGTACAGGCGGTTCCAGCCTGACTCGACTGAAACGGCGAAATCTTGGGTGATGCGTTTCTGCCACTCACCGCTGATTCCATGGTCGCGCGGGGGGCTGACGTTGCCGTCTATGTTGGTCAAGGTTCCGTGACCATGGTCGTCGCCGTGATCCCCGCCGCCGCCGTGACCATGGGCAGTCGTTAGCCCTGAACCGCCCACAAAACTAAGCTCGTCGTTCACGCAAGGGTCATGCACAGCGAGCGTCGACGGAAAGAAACGGGGTCCCACAAAACAATGGGCGAAAGCAGGGGATGCGGCGAAAAACATGGCCATGCCCATTGCGGGTGCCGCGACGTTCAATGTCCGTGCCATCGATGTCTACCTTCTTCGTCTGAGCGTCAAAACGCCGGGGCGCACAGCGATCATGCGCCGGGGCCATGGATTTGCGTTCAGATCGAAACCGGCGGAGCACGCGGTTGTCCGGAATGGGGCGGAGGGCGCAAAGCCAAATGCGTCAATTCGAACTGAACGGGCGCTGGCGCAGCAACATCGGCAAGAATTAGAACATCACGAGCGGGAAGAATGCTTGCGAACCCTAGGGTCCCGCAGAGCCGGCAACACTCGTTGCTGTCCTTGTCCTTGGGCAGCCCGCCGTCTTGGGTGATCTCGCCACTCGCTGCATGGTGCGGACAGGGCAGTCCCGCGAGCGCGGCGTCGCCGCTTGCCGAATGGACAACGGCGATGTCAGCGTACCGCGCCGGGCGGCAATGGAAACCGGCGGCGAACAGCTGT
>JBQTKC010000060.1:0-2624 GCA_052386575.1 Beijerinckiaceae bacterium | reverse complement strand
GGAGCTTGCGATATACTTGGTTTCAAGTGGGGAGGATGTGAGATCGCGCGAATGAACTGTTCAGCTGAAGCTTGATTCAGCACCGCTTAAGCAAATCGGCTGTGTCTCGCCGGTCCGCCATGCCTTTTTGCACCGTATCGCAAAACTCGAAACGGCCCGCCGCGACGGCGCGGCGCAGCTCCACCAAAAATCCTGGTAACAGGCGAGATTGATTTCCGCCGGCAGCATCAATATAGACTTGGCGCCTTCCCCTCACGAACGAGAGCCTTCGTTTGCCGCGCGGCGAAGGAATATGCAGGATTCATGGTCAAAATCACTTATATCGACTCCTTTGGCGAAGCCCGGATCGTCGAGGCGCAAGAAGGCGCCACGGTCATGGAAAACGCCATTCGCAACGCAATCCCCGAGATCACCGCCGAATGCGGCGGCGGCTGCGCCTGCGCGACGTGCCACGTCTATGTCGGCGAAAAATGGATGGGCGTCACCGGCAAGGCGTCGGACCAGGAGGAAGACATGCTGGATTTTGCCTATAAGGTTCAGTCCAACTCGCGGCTTAGTTGTCAGATCAAAGTCACGCCGGAGCTCGACGGGCTCGTCGTGACCACCCCGGACCGGCAGGGCTAGGAGTTTTTTGCCGGAGCGAGGTACTTCGCAAGCCGAAGCGGCTCGCGGCGGCCAACAGCACGGCGCGAACGAGCGCTTGTGCGGCGCTTCTTTTCGATAAGTATCCTGGAGCAATGAATTGAGGGAAAGCATAAAGACTGACGTCGTCATAGTCGGCGCCGGGCCGGCCGGACTCTTTGCCGTGTTCGAGCTTGGCCTGCTCGACATCGAAGCCCATCTCATTGACATTTTGCCGAAACCCGGCGGCCAATGCGCCGAGCTTTATCCCGAAAAGCCGATCTATGACATTCCAGGCTTTCACAAACTTTCTGGGCAGGAGCTCGTCGATGCCTTACTGCTGCAAATCAAGCCGTTCCGGCCCACCTTCCATTTTGGCGAAATGGTCGAGACCCTTGAAGTTCTGGGGAGCGCCGACACACCATCGTTTCGCCTTCGCACCAGCGGCGGGCCAAGCTTCGAATGCAAGGCCGTCATTGTCGCGGCTGGCGGCGGCTCGTTTCAGCCAAAAAAGCCGCCAATTGCCGGCATCGAGGCCTTTGAGGGCAAATCAGTCTTTTACGCCGTGCGCAAAATCGAGGATTTTCGCGGCAAACACGTGGTGATTGTCGGCGGCGGCGATTCGGCCCTCGATTGGACTCTCAGTCTTCAGCCTGCCGCCAAGCATTTGACCTTGGTTCACCGCCGCGACGAGTTTCGCGCCGCGCCGCATTCGGTCAAGGCCATGCGGGAGCTTGCCGCCGCGGGGCTGATAGATTTGCGCCTCGGCCAGATTGCCTCGCTTACCGGCGAAGCGGGCGAGCTTTTCTCCGTGACCCTCAAGGACGCGAGCGGCGAAACGCACAATATCCCCTGCCAAAGCCTCATCCCCTTTTTCGGGCTCACGATGAAGCTCGGTCCAGTTGCCGCTTGGGGCTTGAACCTGCACGAGAACCTCGTGTCGGCCGATGCCGGAACTTTTGAGACCAATGTCCCCGGCATTTTCGCAATCGGCGACATCGGTCATTATCCGGGCAAGTTGAAACTCATTTTGTGCGGTTTTCACGAAGGCGCGTTGGCCGCGCAAAAAATCCACCACTACGTCTACCCAAATAAGAGGCTGACGTTCCAATACACGACATCCTCCACAAGCCTGCAGAAAAAGCTCGGCGTAAATTGAGGCCGTTCCGCCATATCGCGCCGGCCTGGGAGAGAACATGATCCGTGTCGCACTTTATGCCGGTTCCTTCGATCCCCTAACCAACGGCCATGTCGATGTCATCGAAAGCGCCGGGGCGTTCTGCGACGAGCTTGTCGTCGCGATCGGCGCACATCCGGGCAAGACGCCAGTGCTTAGCGCGGAGAAGCGCGCGGGCCTTGTCGAAAAGGTATGCGGCGGCCTTCCATTGGCCTTCGCGTGTAAACTTTCGGTGCGCACGTTTTCCGGGCTCGCGGTCGAGGCCGCGCGCGCCGTTGGAGCGAGCGTGATGCTGCGCGGCCTTCGCGACAGCACGGATTTTGACGCCGAGATGCGGATGGCGGCGATGAACGCAACGATGGCGCCGGAGATCAAAACGGTTTTTGTCGCGGCTTCGCCCGCGGTTCGTCACATTAGCGCGACATTGGTGCGCCAAATCGCCGAGCTCGGCGGCGACGTGTCGGCATTCGTGCCCGAGGCGGTAGCGCTTGCGCTCGCCAAGCAGCGCACGCCCAAATGACCTTTCGGCTTGCTTCAGAAAAAAGGACCGGACCACAATGACGTTTCATCGGATGACGATCCACGCTGTCCTAGGCCTGGGTTTCGCCTTGGGCCTCACTCTCGGGCTTGCTCCGTTTTCGAAGGGGCTTGCCGCTGCTCCAGCGCAAGACCTCCAACACACGCTCTATCTCGACACCAAAGACGGCCGTGTCACGATCCTGCTCCGGCCCGATCTCGCCCCCGAGCACGTGGCCCAAATCGAGACTTTGACGAAGCGCGGCTTCTACAATGGTATCGTCTTCCACCGGGTCATCGACGGGTTCAT
>JBQTKC010000059.1:0-4554 GCA_052386575.1 Beijerinckiaceae bacterium | reverse complement strand
TTGCCAAAGCCAGAGCGCACTAGGGGCGAGACTTCGGCGGCGGAAGTCTTCGACCGTCTTGCCGGCGCCTGGACCTATTGGGGTTTCAAGGGCAAATATTTCGATTCGGAGGGAGATGCCGCCGCATTCTTCGACGAAATGCGCTTCATGCTGGCGCGCCAGATGGCGGCGCCGAATTCGCCGCAGTGGTTCAATACCGGGCTGCATTGGGCCTATGGCATCGATGGGCCAAGCCAGGGCCATTATTATATCGACCACGAGACCAAAAAACTCGTCAAGTCGAAGTCGGCCTACGAGCATCCCCAACCCCATGCCTGTTTCATCCAGTCGGTTGCCGACGATCTCGTCAACGAAGGGGGCATCATGGATCTTTGGGTGCGCGAAGCCAGGCTCTTCAAATATGGCTCCGGCACCGGCTCGAATTTTTCCGAACTGCGCGGCGAGAACGAAAAGCTTTCCGGCGGCGGCAAATCCTCGGGCCTGATGTCGTTCCTAAAAATCGGCGATCGCGCGGCGGGCGCGATCAAGTCGGGCGGCACGACAAGGCGCGCCGCGAAAATGGTTATCGTCGATGCCGATCATCCCGACATCGAGGAGTTTATCGAGTGGAAGGTGAAGGAGGAGCGGAAAGTCGCGGCGCTCGTCACCGGTTCAAGAATTTTGCAAAAGACGGTCAAGGCTATTCTTCGCGCCTGCGTCAATTGCGAGGGTCCGGGCGACGATTGTTTCGATCCGGAAAAGAATCCCGCGCTAAAAAAAGAAATCAAGCTCGCGCGGCGCGCCTTCGTCCCCGACGCCTTGATCAAGAAAACCATCCAGTTGGGGCGGCAGGGCCACACAGCCATCGATTTCGAGGCTTTTACGGCCGATTGGGATTCGGAAGCCTATCTCACCGTTTCTGGCCAGAACTCGAACAATTCCGTGCGCGTGAGCGACGAATTTTTGCGCGCGGTCGAGGAGAATCGCGACTGGACCTTGACCCGGCGCATCGACGGCAAGCCGCATAAGACGATGAAGGCCCGCGATCTCTTTGACAAGATCGGCGGCGCCGCTTGGGCCTCGGCCGACCCCGGCCTGCAATACCACACGACGATCAACGATTGGCACACCTGCCCGGCGGCGGGCCCGATCCGCGCCTCCAATCCGTGCTCGGAATATATGTTTCTGGACAACACGGCGTGCAATCTTGCCTCGCTCAACCTCATTCAGTTCCGCAATGCTTCGACGGGGGAATTCGATATTGAGTCCTACGAGCACGCGGTGCGGCTGTGGACGATCGTGCTCGAAATCTCGGTCATGATGGCGCAATTTCCAGCCAAGGAAATCGCCAGGCTTTCTTATGATTATCGCACGCTCGGCCTTGGCTACGCCAATATCGGCGGCCTGTTGATGTCGTCTGGCATTCCCTACGACAGCGTTGAGGCTCGGGCGATTGGCGGCGCGCTTTCGGCGATCATGACGGGCGTTGCCTATGCCACATCGGCGGAGATGGCGGGCGAGCTCGGCGCCTTCGAAGGCTACGGCGAAAATTCCACTGCAATGCTGCGCGTGATGCGCAACCACGCGCGGGCGGCACATGGCGATGTCTCCGGCTATGAAGCGTTGTCGATCGCGCCGGTCCCGCTCGATCACGCGGCGCTATCCAAGACATCGGCCAATTCATCGAATTTGCTAAGCAAGGCGCTTGGCGAACATGCCCGCGCCGTTTGGGCGCGGGCCGTCGCGCTCGGCGAAATCCATGGCTATCGCAACGCGCAGGTGAGCGTCATCGCGCCGACCGGCACGATCGGCCTCGTGATGGATTGCGACACGACGGGCATCGAGCCTGATTTCGCGCTCGTCAAATTCAAGAAACTCGCGGGGGGCGGCTATTTCAAGATCATCAATCGCGCCGTCCCCGAGGCATTGCGCACGCTCGCCTATCCGGAAACCGAGATCGGCGAGATCGTGACCTATGCGACGGGGCATGGCTCGTTGCGCAATGCGCCGGCGATCAATCACGAGAGTCTTGCCTCGAAAGGTTTTACGGCGGAAAAACTCAACCAATTGGAGGCGGCGCTGGCTGGCGCCTTCGACATCAAATTCGTCTTCAACAAATGGACGCTTGGCGCGGAATTTCTGCGGGACGTCTTGAAAATTCCGGCCCAAAAATTCGAGGATCAAAATTTCGATCTCTTGAACTTTTTGGGTTTTTCCCGCGCGGAGATTGAGGCAGCGAATATTTTCGTCTGCGGCGCCATGACGCTCGAAGGCGCGCCGTATCTTCGCCCCGAGCATTACGCCGTGTTCGATTGCGCGAATCCTTGCGGGCGCACGGGCAAACGATATCTCTCCGTCGAAAGCCACATCCGCATGATGGCGGCGGCGCAGCCTTTCATCTCCGGCGCGATTTCTAAGACGATCAACATGCCAAACGAGGCGACGATCGAGGATTGCAAGGCGGCGTATATGCTCTCCTGGCGGCTCGCTCTGAAAGCCAATGCGCTCTACCGCGATGGCTCGAAAGTGTCGCAGCCCTTGAACAGCCAGCTGATCGCCGATGACGATGATGAGGGGGAGGACGCCGTCGAGGCGCTAATCGCCTCGAACGCTCCGGCGCGGGCCACCGCCGTCGCCGAAAAAATCGTCGAAAGAATTGTCGAGCGGATCGAGCGGATAAGAGAGCGCGAGCGCCTGCCCGACCGCCGCAAGGGCTATACGCAAAAGGCGGTCGTCGGCGGCCACAAGGTCTATTTGCGCACCGGCGAATATGGGGATGGGCGGCTCGGCGAAATTTTCATCGACATGCACAAGGAAGGCGCGGCCTTCCGCTCGCTCATGAACAATTTTGCGATCGCGATTTCGGTCGGCCTGCAGTATGGCGTGCCGCTGGAAGAATATGTCGACGCCTTCACGTTCACCCGCTTCGAGCCGGCGGGGCTGGTGCAAGGCAACGACGCGATCAAGAACGCGACCTCGATCCTCGACTATATTTTCCGCGAGCTCGCGATCTCTTATTTGGGCAGAACCGATCTCGCCCATATCGACCCTTCCGACATCGGCCACGACGTATTGGGCAAAGGATCGGCGCAAGGCCGGCCGCCGCAAGGCGCGGCGGGCTCCACGAAATTCGTCTCGCGCGGTTTTGTCCGCTCTAGGGGCGACAAATTGATGCTGGTGCAGGGCGGCGGGCAGCTGCCCGCGACGGCTCTCAAGGGGGAGCTTGAAACAGAGGTCGAAGCGGAACTGGGCGGGCTCGAACGGACCACTCCCGCCGAGCGGGCGGACGTTAGTGAGAAGCGCAGCCAGGCGCGGCTGAAAGGTTTTACGGGCGAGGCCTGCGGCGAGTGCGGGAATTTTACCCTCGTCCGCAACGGGACATGCCTCAAATGCGACACCTGCGGCGCGACCACGGGGTGCAGTTGAGGCCGAGCAGATTCCTGCCAATCTTACAAAAATGTTTCACGTGAAACATTTTGGTGGGATCGAGGCCGAAAATCTTACCAGGCCGCATACGTATGGCAGCCTTGAAAGAAGTGGGGTTGCGCGGAAAGTTGGTATTTTAGGCAGGCGGATAGCGCGGCGCTACGCGGCCGAAGGGACAGACCGAAAGGAGGGGTCTCGATACGCGCTGGCCTACGCGAAATTCGCATCGTCAATTGGCTGAGCAACACCGTGGAGTAGCGCATTGTTCTGGCCGTAGTAGCAAACTTGACAGGTCTTTCTCCATCCCGTTCCGGCATTGCCTTCCACTTCATAAGGATAACCGTTCTGAGCAAATTTCTGAGATAGCCTTTCCCACGTTTCCTTCACCTCTGCCACATTGCACAGGGCAAACCGTTTATCGTATTTATTCCCGCAAAAATGCGTGTGACACGAACAGATATATACGTACGCCTTTCCATCACCCTCGGGCGAACAGCCGACGAAAGGGCGGATCGCGCCGACATAGCATCCACGATCAAACACAGAATTCTGCGAGCCTCCAGTATCTTGAATAAAGATACGTTCTCTTGATGCAATTGCGTTCCGAAAAGCAATGTCTTTTGATAGTGACGCTGGAGCCTTGCTGTTTAGCGAAGCGTCTGCAGCGATACGTATGAACTTAATATCTGGATGTAGGTCGTACATCCGGACAATTTCCCTCGCACTTTTTTCTGAGCTACCACAATAGCGTCTCTTATTTCTTCTACCAGCGTTTGGCCCATAGTATACATAGCTCATACCAATTTTTGATTCTGGAAACCCGCAAAAATCATAGTCCTCAGCATATTTTCCCTCATCCAGCTTAATGAGACTAATGCGAATCCATTTTATAGCATCAAAGACGTTAGGATGAATTCGCGAAAGACTATGACTGTTCGTGATGATCCCCACCTCAAAGCCAATATCGGCCGCTATAGCTACAATCGAGTTGACGTCGGCGCCGGTGGCCTGATCTTGATATAGTAAGTGTCCGTCTCGAAAGTTGTTGAATCATATGAATCATTTGTGATTCAAGGGAGGCGGCCTGATTCGAGGAGGAGCCGCCGATGTGGACGAAAACCAACCGAGCACGATACGATCGTGATCACC
>JBQTKC010000058.1:0-3766 GCA_052386575.1 Beijerinckiaceae bacterium | reverse complement strand
CGAAGATATTTTTCCGGAAGCGGACGACAAGCTGGTCTGCCTCAAAAACAACAAGACCAAGGGTCTTTTGAACGGCGGGATCTGGCACGTGAAATCCACCGCGCCAACCCGCAAGAAGAGACACGCGCTAAACAATGTGCCGGAGGACGATCCTTCCGCCAAGCCGCTGCGCATCGGCGTGCTGCCGGAATTCTTTCAAGGACTGGAAGAAAGTCTAAGCCCTGCGATCCGGCGGGAGTCGGATGAGTTCGCCTACGGCTATGCGCTCACCGTGCATAAGGCGCAAGGGTCGCAATGGAACCATGTCGTATTGTTCGATGAAAGCTTCGCGTTTCGCGAACACCGCGCCCGCTGGCTCTATACCGGCATCACCCGCGCCGCGGAGCGGCTGACGATCGTCATATGAGATGTTTGGCGCGCCTGCGCTGCGCCTGCGTCCGAAGCAAATCAGACCCGCTTGTCCGGCCACCGGCAGAGATCGGAGATCAGGCAGCGTTCGCAGTCCGGGCGGCGGGCCTTGCAGATATACCGGCCATGCAGGATCAGCCAATGATGCGCGTGCCGTTTGAACGCGGCGGGAATGATTTTCTCAAGCCCGCGTTCGACCTCAAGCGGCGTCTTGCCTATCGCCAAGGGAACGCGGTTGGCGAGGCGGAAAATATGGGTGTCGATGGCGATCAAAGGCGCGCCGAAAGCAATGTTCATCACGACGTTGGCTGTCTTTCGGCCAACTCCTGGCAACGTTTCGAGCGCCTCGCGGCTGTGCGGCACCTCGCCGCCAAACTCCTGGACGAGCCGCCGCGACAAGGCAATTACGTTTTTTGCCTTGGTGCGGTAAAGACCAATCGTCTTGATCATGTCCTGTAGCTTTTCCTCGTCGAGCGCCGCCATTTTGGCCGGGCTGCCGGCAAGCGCGAAGAGCGCGCGCGTGGCCTTGTTGACGCTAACGTCGGTCGCCTGCGCCGAAAGCACGACCGCGACGAGCAGGGTAAAGGCGTTCACAAAGTCGAGTTCGCCCTTTGGGTGCGGATTGGCGGCTTCGAAGCGGCGGAAAATCTCGGCCACCTTGGCCTGGTCCGGCGGCGTCCGCCCTGCATTTTGCGGTTTTGCGGCGCGGCCGATTTGAGCTGGTGACGTACTCGGCTTCGTCTTCTGCGTCGAAGCGGCGCTGTCCAAATTTTTGGCGGCCGGATTTTTAGGTGCCGTGCTTTTGCGCATCCGCGCGTTATAAAAGCCATCCGCAACCGAGAGCAAGGCGAGGGCATGACCGCGAGAGCGGAATGCGGCTTCCATATTCGCGGGTCATGTTCCAAGGGGCGCGCGCAATGGCGCTCCATTCCGGCTTTTGCTTGGCTTGGACGCAACTTGGCAGCGCTAAGAGTGCCACGCAATGGCTGGCCTTCATGTCGCGGGTCTCTCGGTAGACCCGCGCGCGCGGAGACAAAGTCCGGCCGCCCTTGCGGGGGGCACAAGGGCGGCCGGCCCAGATCGCAGTTCCGCGCCCTTGCTTAGGGCTAGACGGGCGCGGGACCGCCCCCGGGAAGGCACGGAGGCATCGAACTCCGTAGTTTGATGATAACCGATTCGGCGACGGGTCTCTTGACCCGAATGCACTATACCGCGCGTAATGGCGCTGAATTTTGGCGCCTAGTGCATTTAGGTAAGGTATGGCTGAAGGAGAGCAACGCAAAAATAAAAATGACGCAAGCTGGACCGAATCCGCGAAATACTTATGGCCGCATGAATTGGGGCGAACTTTTCGCAAAATAAGGCTCATTCTAATGATGTCTGGATGAAAAATCCAGCTCCCATCGAGAGCCTTAGCGAAGCACAAGCGCGCCGCGAACATGCCCGCCTCGGGGAAGAGATCGGCGCGCATGACCGGCGCTATTACACCGAGGACGCGCCGGCGGTCTCGGATGCCGATTACGACGCGCTGCGGCGGCGCTATGAAGCGATCGAGGCCGCCTTTCCGGCGCTCGCGACGCCCGACTCGCCGACCAGGAAGGTCGGCGCCGCGCCGTCGGAAAAATTCGCAAAGATACGCCATCGTGTGCCGATGCTCTCGCTCGGCAATATCTTCGCCGACGGCGAAGTCGCGGAATTTGCCGCACGTGTGCGCCGTTTTCTCGGCCTTGGTCCGGAAGCGCCGCTTGCCATCACGGCGGAACCAAAGATCGACGGACTCTCGTGTTCGCTGCGCTACGTCAAAGGCGAACTCGTGGAAGCGGCCACCCGAGGCGACGGTTTTGAAGGCGAGGACGTCACCGCCAATGTGCGAACCATCGGCGAAATTCCAAAGGTACTCGCTGGCAACGCGCCGGAAATTCTCGAGGTGCGCGGCGAGGTTTATATGACGCGCAAGGATTTCGACGCGTTGAATGCGCGGCAGACGGAAGCGGGCAGGACGCTCTTTGCCAATCCGCGCAATGCGGCGGCGGGCTCGCTGCGCCAGCTCGATCCCGCGATCACCGCCGCCCGGCCTCTGCATTTCTTTGCCTATGCCTGGGGCGAGGTGAGCGAATTACCTGCCGCGACGCAAATGGGCATGATCGCGGCGTTCAAAGAATTCGGGCTACCCGTCAATTCGTTTACGGTGCTGTGCCATTCGGTGGAGGAATTGCTCGCGCATTACCGGCAGATTGAACAGCGGCGCGCGCGGCTCCGCTACGACATCGACGGCGTGGTCTATAAGATCGATAGCCTCACGCTGCAAAACCGGCTTGGCTTCGTGTCGCGCTCACCGCGCTTTGCGGTGGCGCATAAATTCCCGGCCGAAAGGGCGACAACCATTTTGCGCGCAATTGAAATTAACGTCGGCCGGACTGGCGCCTTGACGCCGCTTGCCAAACTCGATCCGGTGACCGTCGGCGGCGTCGTTGTGTCCAACGCGACGCTGCACAACGAAGACGAGATCGCCCGCAAGGATATTCGCATCGGCGACACGGTGACGGTCCAGCGCGCGGGCGACGTTATTCCGCAGGTTCTGGGGCCTATCCTAGACATGCGGCCAAAAGGCTCGAAGCCCTACGTATTTCCCGCCACGTGCCCGGTCTGCGGCTCGGCCGCGGTGCGCGAGATCGACCCCAAGACCGGAGAGGCGGAGGCCGTGCGCCGCTGCACCGGCGGCCTTGTCTGCACGGCGCAAATGGTCGAACGCATAAAACATTTCGTTTCCCGCAATGCGTTCGATATCGAGGGCCTTGGCGACAAGCAGATCGAACAATTTTTCCGCGACGGCTTGATCAAGACGCCCGCCGATATTTTTACGCTTCCAAAGCGCGAGCGGCGCGGCATCATCAATCTGAAAGAGCGGGAAGGTTTTGGCGAACTTTCGGTGCGAAATCTCTTGAACGCGATCGAGGCGCGCCGCACGCTGCCGCTCAATCGCTTCATTTTCGCGCTCGGAATCAGGCATGTCGGCGAAACCAACGCCCGCCGTCTCGCCCGCTATTTTGATTCCTTCGAAGCACTGCGCAATACCGCGCGAGCGGCAGCGGCAGGGTCCGAGGCCCGCGCGGAGATCAACGATATCGAAGGATTCGGCGAAGTGGTGGCGGAAGCCATCGCTGATTTTTTTGCAGAGCAACACAATGAGGAGGTTCTCGACGCCCTGCTCGCGCATGTGACGCCGCTGCCGATGGAGGCCGTCGCCTCGAAAAGCCCGGTCGCGGGCAAGACGATTGTCTTTACCGGCTCGCTCGAACGGATGACCCGCGACGAAGCCAAGGCGATGGCCGAGCGGCTCGGCGCGAAAGTCGACGCA
>JBQTKC010000057.1:0-2653 GCA_052386575.1 Beijerinckiaceae bacterium | reverse complement strand
CGAACGCCGCTGGTAAGCTTTGGATCGTCACGCAATGTGGCATTGGGGGTGCTCCTTGACGGTGAGTCTCGACAACCCGCCCGAGTACCCCCTCTCACCGCTGACACAAACTCCCGTACATCACCCGCACTCTCGCCGCATTGACAGACAACCCAGCGGCCCCTAGGGTACAACTTCGCCGCGTCCGTGCTGGACCAGGCGCCGGCATTCTTCCCCGAGTGGCGCACGGCGAGGGACACCCCCTAAGGCAGGACATGAACGGCATTATCCATGCCCCGGCAGCCCGGCCGGTTCCCATCGCTACCCGCGCAATTCTTCCTTGGGCGGCGTTCGCCGGAGTTCTTGCACTTCTCTTGTTCTATTACATCGGGGCGGAGCAAGGCGCGACGGCGCTGATCGCCGGGCATTACGTTCATGAATTTGTGCATGACGGGCGCCATCTCCTGGCTTTCCCTTGTCATTAGAGGGCGCGGGCGCGTGGTCAGCGGTCTTCTCCTGCGCGGTCTCATCGCCGGCAATTTGGGTGGTCTTCTTGCGGCGGGCCTTTCGTTTCTCGCGGGCGAGCCTTCGATTGAACGCGCCATCGCCTTCGGAACTGCCATGGAACAATCGGAAAGGCAACCGGCCACGCCTGAAGTCGTAAGCCGAAACGTGCAGCGCGGCGCCGGACTCTTGACCGCCTCAATTGTTTGTGGCGCCGCCATCGGCGAGCTGTTCAGCCTGGTTTTCGCGCTCGCTTATGGACTCCAGGCCGTTCTTAGCCTCTTGCGGCAATAAATTTCTTGCGCGATAAAACGGGACAAACGCCGCATGCTCCGCGAAAAAATCGCCTCCGTGGGGAATCATTTTCTGATTGGCCTTCGGCCGTCGCCGGTCCTCGACGAGCGCGACCGCGCCCTTCTTGGAGATTTGCGTCCCGCCGGCGTCATTCTCTACAAGAGCAATTTCCGCCATGGTCTTCCTTATGAAGACTGGCTCGATAGCCATGCCCGGCTCATTGCCGATATTCGTGCGGTAACCGGGCATGCGCGCATGTTCATCGCCATCGACCACGAGGGCGGAAGGGTGTGCCGGGCGCCGCCGCCGGTCACGCACTTCTCCTATGCTTCGCGATGGGCGGGGCAAGCGGCGCGAGTGGGCGGCGCGATGGGCCGCGAACTCGCCGCGCTCGGCGTCAACCTCAATTTCGCTCCCTTGCTCGATATTCACACCAACCCCAAAAATCCGGTGATCGGAGAACGCGCCTTCGGGCAAACTGCAAAAGCGGTGATCGCGGCGGCGTTGCCATTCATGGAGGCCATGCAGGCGGAAATGGTCATTGCCTGCGGCAAGCACTTTCCGGGACATGGCGATACCAGCATCGATTCGCATCTTGCCTTGCCCGCGCTGACGCGCGGCCTCGATTCGTTGCGGAAGCGGGAGCTAAAGCCTTTCGCCGCCGCGATCGAGGCGAGGCTTCACATGATCATGACGTCGCATATTCTTTATCCCGCGGTCGACGCGCATGTCCCGGTCACGCTCTCGCGCCGTTTCGTGACCGGGGTACTGCGCGACGAGCTTGGCTTTGCGGGAGTCGTGGTATCGGACGATGTCGGCATGGGCGCGACAAAAGGGTTTTTCGATAGCCCGGATGCCGCCGTGCGCTTGATCGAATCCGGCTGCGACATGATGATGGTCTGCGCCCATTACACCGACACTGGCCGCGCCAGGGATTTCGCGCAAGCAATTCTTGCGGCGGCCGAGGACGGCCGCTTGGACCAAGGCCTTTTGGCGCGCTCACGGGCGCGCATCGAAAACCTGCTCACGCGGGCGGCAACGAACGATGTCGCGTGTTTGCCCGAAAGTGTCTTCCGCGCCCATGCCCGCGCGGGGTTACTCCACGAAGCCGCGACCGTCGAGGTCGTCTAGCACTGCTTGTCCTTCGTCCCGAGCCGGAACACGCCCAAAATCCCGCCAGGCGTTCGCGACAGGCCATGGCGTTCCGCCAATTCTCCAATCATTGGCCAAGCGCAACGAGTTGCCTCCAATCGCCACTGTCCGCCGAGCGCTTAATGAAGCGCGTAGCGCGCCATGATCGCGAATGCGAGCTGGCTCAAGCAAATCGCGAGAAGGCGCTGTCGTCAGCTGCGCGCAGTCGCGCGCGGGACACTCCGGCGAGCGCCGACCGCACCGGAATGTCCCGATCAACCCTTCCGTTTTTCGGCCTCCGAGGCGCGCGCCGCAAAGTCCTGCGCGCCATGGACGGCCACCGAAAAGAAAACTATGATCTTCGGTTGCGACCAAGTCTGCTCATGACTTCTCTATTTTGGAGTTATTCTTCATGGACGTGATGTTCTTGTTGAAGGCGGCGCCTGGAGTGGTCGGCCTCGCGGGCTTGCTCACTGACAGTATGATGCGCGCGCGCGAGCCCGAGTCTGATCTAGAGCTGGTGAATAGCGTGCGGCGCGCTCGCAATATGTTCGTGGTCCTCGGGTGCGTGACGTTGATCATCGTAAGTGCGTGGCTCATCCTCCGGGCTGCGCCGCCGGATCAAGATACTTCTCCCTCGGACCTTGCCGCATGTCCCTATCGCCGCCTCGCCGCCGAAACGGTGCTTGATGGACACTCGCCAAGGCGGTACCAAGCGCCGGCATCGTGATCGTGATCTCGGCTT
>JBQTKC010000056.1:0-1558 GCA_052386575.1 Beijerinckiaceae bacterium | reverse complement strand
GTCAAACTTGCCGGACCCCTCCCGGTAAGGGTCTCGCTCCTAGGGGCGCCTGGTCATCGGCTGGGCGCCCCTTTTTTATCCTTGGAGCGTGGCCGGCGCCTTGCCGGATGCAATGCCAACTTTCTTGTCTCCGCGATCTCCCAGGGCCATTCAAAAAATTGTGGCTCCTTGCCGGCGCTACTTGCAGCGGGCCACATTGGCGTGATCAATCGGACGCGCGGTTTTTCGCGGAGTCTTGCGTGCGCCTCACCATTGCCACCTGGAACATCAATTCGGTCCGTTTGCGGATCGAACTCGTGGACCGATTTTTGCGGGAGCAGGCGCCGCACGTTCTCTGCCTGCAGGAGACAAAGTGCAGGGATAGCGAGTTTCCCTTGGCTGCCTTCCATAAGCGCGGCTACCCATATGCCGCGATCACCGGCCAAAAAGGCTATCATGGGGTGGCGATTGTCTCGAAACTGCCATTGACGATCATCGACCGGCGTTCGTTTTGCGAAAAAGGGGACGCCCGCCACATCGCCGTGACGCTCTCCCCTAGCGATGCGGGCGGCCGCGCGATCACCCTGCATAATTTCTATGTGCCCGCTGGCGGCGACGAGCCAGACCCCGCCGCCAATCCGAAATTCGCGCACAAGCTCGCATTCTTGGACGAGATGGCGCAGTGGATGGCCGCCGAGCGGATCGGCGCGTCCGGCGCGATCGTCGCCGGCGACCTTAATATCGCGCCGCTAGAAACCGATGTCTGGAATCACAAGGCCCTGCTTCGCGTCGTCAGTCACACGCCGGTCGAGGTCGAAAGGCTCGATCTGGTGCGCGCGGCGGGGCCATGGGTCGATGCGCTTCGCCACTTCGTGCCGCCCGAAAATAGGCTCTACACCTGGTGGAGCTATCGCGCGGCGAATTGGGAAGAGTCCGATAAGGGCCGGCGCCTCGACCATGTCTGGGTCAGCGAAAGCCTCAAACCCTTCCTCGGCGGCGCCCGCGTGCTGCGCGAGAGCCGCGGCTGGGAGAAGCCCTCCGATCATGTGCCGGTGCTGGTCGATTTCGATTTTTGAGCATGAGTCGAATTAGCATGCATTCAACCGCCTACGCGAGCCACGACCCCCATGATGTAGCCGCGGCGCCATTCATCGCATTCCGAGGAAATGTATTTGCGCTTAGTGAGCCCATAAGTAAAACCGCGTGAATGATCCTCGTCAAAGTTTGGTATGCGAATATCGGTTACATTGACTATTCTGGAGCAGTTTGCGGCTGCGGTTCTAATACATAAAAAGCCGGCAGGGTTATAAGAGACCACATATGCCAACTTCCATTTTGGTGTTCCGCCTTCAAAGAATGCTTCTACTAACGTGCCGACCGTAAACATTTCTAAGGTGGCCTATGTATCTAACAAAAGAGAAATTGCAAGAGACCTGGATTTATCACAAGAAATCTAAGAGTCCGTCTCGAAAGTTCATGAAGGATTACAAAGCTTTCTGAGCATGAGCCGGATAGAGGCGAAGCGAAGGAATGTGAGGGCGCTGAGGTTGAGATTTTCCCAGTCCTTGGCCAATCTGCG
>JBQTKC010000055.1:0-2493 GCA_052386575.1 Beijerinckiaceae bacterium | reverse complement strand
GTGTAGGCCGCTTTCACCAGCAGCGCGAGTACCTCAGGCATACCCGCCTCCAGCCGCTCGCCCAGGGTAAACCGACGAGCGCGCGGAAACTTGTCGAGCTGAGGTATTAACCAGATCAAAAGGTCATGCGCCGCTTGCACGGCTTGCGGTGTCGAGTCTTGCATAGGGAGTGGCCTTTTCTATCGCCGCGAGCGCGGCCCTCCCTGGCCGCGCTGAAAAGGGTAAAAGCAAAAAGTGCAAAGGGTCAAATGTCCTGGGCTAGGCGAAACCCCAGGTCGAAGTCCAGGAAACCAGGCGCGACCCCGCTACGGGAGGCCGAGCGAACGACACTCGGGTCGTCGCCCCAGGAACCGCCGCGGACCACGCGCCGGGCGCAATCACCACCTTGTTGCTCCCAGGCCGAGCCATCAAGCGGGGCGCCTTCATAGCTCTCATGCCAACAGTCCTGCACCCATTCCCACACATTGCCGAGCATATCGTGCAAACCAAAGGCGTTCGGCTGGAACGAACCGACCGGTGAGGATTGCTTGCCATCCCATTGGCTGCCACACCCGTCGCAGTTGGCGTTGTTCTTCCCGACCTCATCGCCCCACCAGTAGCGCGTGGTGGTCCCAGCACGCGCCGCGTATTCCCATTCAGCTTCGGTCGGCAAGCGCGCACCGGCCCACTGTGCGAACCGGCGGGCATCCTCCCAGGACACGCCCACCACCGGTTGCCGGGCCTGGTTGAATTGGCGGTTGCCCCAATAGCCCGGCTCTTCCACATCAGGATTGGCTTTCAAGAACTGCCCGTATTCTTCGTTAGTAACCGGGTGGCGCCCGAGATAAAAGGCGGGGACCTGGACATCATGCGCGGGGCGCTCATATTTGTATCCTTCGGCATCAGAGGCCGGCGATCCCATATGAAACGTGCCTCCAGGGATCAGCACCAGATCGACTCCGCCGTTTTGCGTAACAAGGACCGGCTGTGCTACTGCACGCGCGCGGCTCTTCACCCAATTCCGCAGTGCGGGCAACGGGTGGTTGCGGAGCGATTCAGCGAGATTGCTTAGTTCGTCCTCGGCCTGCAGCCGTTCCAATACCCCCAGAGCGGTAAGTTGTCCGGCCCAATGGCTCTGATCGGTGCCCGGCGGCTCTTGCAGGAAGGCCACGAAGGGTTCAGCCGGCACCTCGGGTGATTCTTCGAGAATGAGGCCCAGCAATTCGCTCGCCTCCGGGAAGCGCGGATTACGTATCGCCTCGCGCATGAACGGTGTGAATAGCGAAGGATTGCGCTGCGCCAAGAGCAGGAGGATCACTTCCTGCCACCAGCTCTCGCCGTAGTGATTAGCGAGGTCCTTGAGCACCGTGTCTTTTTCGCCCTCGAAAGCCTGGCGTCTCAGCTCGCAGGCGGCTAGGTATTCCTGAAAGCCGAGGTGCATGAAACCGTATTGGTCGGGTCCCCAGCCGGTCAAAAGACCGCTCTCATCGCGTACGGTGCGGAGAAAGGTCTGGGCATCGCCATCGCGCCATTGCGTGGCCTTAAGCGCCGGCTCCAAGACCGGGGCGAGCACCTGGGCCGAGGCACGGGTCCGGCCTTCTTCGGCGTGCAGCCAAAGCGCCGCGGGTTGCAAAATACTCCGCCCGATTTCGGCGGAAACATTAACCGTAAGGGCCTTGGCCTCGCGCCAGCGTTCGAGCAACACCTCGATGCATTCATCGTAGAGTTGATGCCGCCCCCGCGGTAAGCCGCCGCGGTCCCGATGCACCAGACAAAGGTTGGCAAGGAGTAAGGGATTGCGGGTCATCTCGACCATGCGGGCTGAGCGAAAACCTGGCTCTTTTAGCCGTTCGATAAGCTCCTCGGCGCGCTGTTGCGCGGTAATCGCACCTTGCGCCGGATCGGGCGCCAGGCCGGTTTCGACCACCCGATACCAGTTGCGAATGAAACCCTCCGATTGCTCGCGCGTGAGCGGCCGCAGATGCAGTTCCAGGAACTCGGAGCGGAGCCGAGTTTCCGGGTCATATCCGGCAAAACGGCAGGTGACGACGGCGGTACAGGTGGGTCTCGCTTGGGCAGCTTCCTCAATCCAGCGGGCCACCTTGGTCCGTTCTTTAGGATCGCTGACTTCGTCCAAGCCATCGAACAGCAATAACAAGCGGCCGCGGTCTAATAACCGGGCGCCGAAACCTTCTGGCATCGTAAGGTGGGGCTATCGAGGGTTTGTTCGATGAACCCATCAATGCCTTGTGATAAGTCACGCAGTTCGCGCAAGGGCAGGAACACCGGCACGACGCCGGCGCCCAGACCCAGGCTCTCGGAACCTTGACGCAGACACCCGAGCAAGAGCCGTTTGAGGTGGGTGGTCTTGCCGGAACCGGGATCGCCCAGAATGGTCAAGCCCCGGCGCTTGCGGTTGGCCGCTTCGCGAAAGGCATCGATGAGGGCGATGTCGAGCGCGCCCTGAGCGGATTTCAAGCGTTCCTCCGCTTCGCCGGCGTCGGCAAAGACGGC
>JBQTKC010000054.1:0-2853 GCA_052386575.1 Beijerinckiaceae bacterium | reverse complement strand
AAAACCCCCGCCTGGGTCGCTCACTTTCGGGGGGTGGGGGGTGGCGGGGCGCGCGGGCCCCCCCACGCCGTATTGATTGGAAGGTTTATGGGTATCAGAGACTCCACCCACCCACGAACCCTAGCGTGATTACAACGATCAGGAACCCAACGGCACAGGTAATATATCCGATTTGGCCATACAAGCGGCCGGTAAAATACGTCGCGGCGCCAAACAGAATGCACATCGCGATCAGAACCACCAAGCCGCCGCCGCCGGCATTAACTCGATCGATAGTGCCGACTCCTACTTGCTTCACAATTTCACCAGCCCATGCAACAGACATCGTCCATCTCCCTTTTTATTTCGATTCGGTACCACGCCGGCCCTCCAGGGCTCAAAGCTCGTGGCGTGCCCCGTCATTTTGTCGAGGCTCCAACCAGCTTATCATCTAAGATTCGTTCCGAAAAGCGGTTTTCGCTTCTCATGAAAAAATGCTGAGTTCAAGCATTCTGGACAGATGGCGGGCGGAGCTTTCCCTCTTATGGGGGCCGGCGGCGCGTTGACTTGCCTTTCATCGTCCGCGCGGAGCCGCCGCCGTACCGGCTGCCTGTAACGCCGTGGCCCATCCCGCGCGGGGCGGCAAGCGCACGCCGGAGGACCGAACGCCTTGCCGGCCACATTGCCGGAGGGACACCGTCCTTCGCGCGCATTTTAGCCCCGAAACCGCACTTGACCCGTTGGCGGGTATCATATTTAACCCGACGGCCATTGCGGGTTTTGTGTCCTGCGTGCCGCCGTCCAGGGCCAAAGCTCAGGCGATACACCAGTCCAAAGTTCAACTTTCCGGCCGTATTTCCCGCGCTTGCTGCTCTCTTGCGCAAGCACGCGGCCGGTTCGATTTGCCGCCGATTAAGGCCGATTAAGGATGAGCCTTGAAATTTTTCGCGCTCTTCTTCGCGGCGCTTGCTCTTGGGGCCCCTCCGGCCGCCGCGCTCGACAAAGTGACCTTCGCGACGAACTGGCTTGCGGAAGCCGAACATGGCGGGTTCTATCAGGCCAAGGCCGATGGAACTTACGAAAAATACGGGCTCGACGTCACGATCCTGCAAGGCGGGCCTAATGCCAACAACAGGCTGTTGCTGGCGGCGGGAAAAATCGACTTCGATCTCGGCGCCAATCTCATTCAAGCCTTTGACGCGGTGGCCGAGTCAATTCCCATCGTCGCGGTCGCCGCGCTGTTTCAAAAAGACCCTTTTATTTTGATGTCGCACCCAGGCGTTGGCCTTGACCGGATCGAGGTTCTGCCGAGGGCCACCGCCTACATCGGCAAGGACGGTTTTGTCTCGGTCTACCAATGGCTGAAGAAGGCTTATGGCTTTAGAGACGAGAACGTCAAGCCCTACACTTTTAATTCGGCGCCGTTCATCGCCGATAAAAATTCGATCGAACAGGGCTATGCGACGTCGGAACCCTTCGCGATCGAGCGGGAAGGCAATTTTACGCCAAATGTGTTCTTGATCGCCGATTACGGCTATGATTCCTATTCGACCACGATCGAGACCACGCGCGGCCTCATCGCCAAGAATCCGGACCTCGTCCAGCGTTTCGTCGATGCCTCGATCATTGGCTGGTACAATTACATTTATGCCGACAACCGCGCGGCCAACGCTCTCATCAAACGCGACAATCCCGACATCGGCGACGACCAGCTCGCCTACTCGGTCGCCAAGATGAAGGAATATGGCATTGTCGATTCGGGCGACTCCTTGACGCTCGGCATCGGCGCCATGCGCGACGCAAGAGCCAAGAGTTTTTTTGGGAAGATGGTGGAAGCTGGGCTCTTTATGCCGGAGCTCGATTATAAGCGCGCCTACACCTTGCAATTCATCGGCAAGGGCGTGGGTCTTGAGTTGCGGCCGCGCCGGTGATGTGGCGGAGTTTTGTTGCCAAGCGCCATTGATGCCGCCGATGACAGTGCGCCTCGTCTCCTTCCAAAATGCCGGCAAGATCTACACCAATGGGACGGTCGCGCTCGCAGGCCTTGATCTTGACGCGCGGGCGGGCGAGTTCTTGACCCTGCTTGGTCCGTCTGGCTGCGGCAAATCAACGATATTGCGGCTTATTGCCGGTCTCGACACGCTCACGTCCGGCTCGCTCGCCCGAGGTTTTTCGCTTGATCGCGGAACAATCGGCTTTGTATTCCAGGACCCGACCTTGATGCCCTGGGCGAGCGTCTTCGACAATGTCTTCTTGCCGCTGCGGTTGCGGGGTTTTTCGCGCAACGAAGCAAGCCCCGCCGTCAACGAGGCGCTGGCGCTTGTTGGGCTTGCCTCTTCCGGCAGGGCTTTTCCGCGCGAGCTTTCGGGGGGCATGCGCATGCGCGTCTCGATCATGCGCGCGCTCGTCCTTCGCCCTTTGATTCTATTGATGGACGAACCATTCGCGGCGCTCGATGAGATCACGCGATTCAAACTCAACGACGATCTTTTGCGCTTGCAAGGCGAGCTTGGCACGACGATAGTTTTCGTTACGCATTCTGTTTTCGAGAGCGTTTTTCTTTCGAACCGAATCGCGGTGATCGCGCGGGGACCTGGACGCGTCGCGGCGGAGATTGCTATCGCCGCCCCCTCCGAGCGCGGAATGGACTTCCGGACGAGTTCCGCCTATGCGCGGTATTGCGCGGAAGTCTCGCGGGCGCTCCAATGCGCGATGAGCGAGGATCTGAAATGAATTCTCTCCGCATGAGCCCGCGATGGGCGGCTCGCTACGGTCCGCCGGTCTTGGTCTTCGCGGGCGTGACCGTGGCCTGGGAAGCCTATGTGCGGACGATGAATGTGCCCGCCTACATTTTGCCGTCGCCATCGCTCGTGC
>JBQTKC010000053.1:0-11632 GCA_052386575.1 Beijerinckiaceae bacterium | reverse complement strand
GGTTGCGGAAAAACAGACCAGCTTCCGAAAAACGTGTGACCGAAATAATGCAGCAAAACATCCAGGAGCCGACGGTCAAATACCGTTACCTCTTTCAGGTTTCGGAATCCAAGCGGATATTCTTGGTCCCTGAATTCAATGAGCGCTTTCGCCACTTCAAAATCCAGGATCTTTTTTCGTTTTAGCTTCCGTTCCTCTGGGTAGTCTTCGTGAATAGGATCAACTTCAGGATTTGGAGGGGACACTTTCTCGTACACTAACTCTTCTGGCTGAATTGCTTCATTCAGGTAATTGAGAATTCTGCGATGGACAGCAATGTCTAATTTGAATGGTTTTGCTTCACGGTTTTTCTGAAAAGAGGCTTCTTGGATGGCCATATCTTGTCTCCTTTGCATTTATGTTTTACAAAAAATCGATCGTTCTGTTGCTGTAGGCCGGTATGTAACAGGATCCTTCCGCTCTTGATGTCGCCACTTTCTGTGTCGCAAAGTGCATCAGCGCCTAACACTGATTAAGCGCCGCCTGCGATTGCGAAAAATCATTCAGAACTCTCTTGTCTCACATCCCGGCGTCTTATTTGATATGAGCTAATTCCAGACTCCGCGCCCTCTGTTTAGGGGGGGCGCTCGCCCGTAAACTGCTCATTGCACTGAGGCGCATGTCACGACTGGCGAAATCCCGCACGGTGTCGTTCCCCTCGGTTTGTCCTCGATTCGCTCTTGCACCGTGCCTCAGTCTGTCCACTGGCCGCCGCCGCCTGACTCGTGAGGGTCGATTGACGACGCCCAGTGGGCAGACACCAGACATCGGAGCCCGGCAAAAGGTTGCCGGCATCGACAAAAGCGACTTGACAAGAATATCCCCATGCAAGGCTCAGGATGAGGGCGTCAAGACCACGGAAGCGGGGGGACGCGGCCACGGCGCCGGCAATCCTTCGGTGAACTCAGGAGATCAAGAGCCGCAGCGCCACATCGTGACCGGCACGCTGGGCCATATGCTGACCCGGATCGTGCACGAAGCGAACATTCAGGAGAGGGATGGCGCGCTCCGTGCCATCGGCTTTGCCTGTGCAAGCTTTCCGGCCATCACGCGCATCTTCGCCGGCAGCGGCCTTGCGGGCGAGAAGCTCGCAAGCGCTCCGCGGAAATCAAGGGTACCGCAATCAAAATCGTCAAACGCCCTGATGGCGCAAAAGGCTTCGTGCTGGCCGCAAAACGATGAGTGGCCGAACGCACCTTGTCTTGGATCAAGCGCTGCGAAGGCTGGCCAAGGATTGGAAAGCATCCATCGCATCATCCAAGGCGCGGCTGCTCATCGCCTCCGTCAGACAGCTCTCCCGGCGCCTCGCGAGGCTTGTAGAAGGCGTCCAGGGCCACTCCAATCATTTGGTCGGGACGCAGCCCAATAAATGAATTGGAGCATCCCGAAATCGAAAAAGTCGAGCACTTCTACGATGCTCTCACCGGTTTCCGGAGCGGATTGCCGCCTCGGACCTTCGGTACGGTGGCTCTCCATGCCGGCACCTGCAGCGGCAAAGGCTCACGCGGTGATTCGTTCCTCGCCGTCGCGCGGCTCCCGCAGGACGTAGCCTCGTCCCCAAACCGTTTCGATATAATTGCGGCCATCGCTCGCGTTCGCGAGCTTTTTGCGTAGCTTGCAGATGAAAACGTCGATGATCTTTAATTCCGGCTCGTCCATCCCGCCGTAGAGATGGTTGAGAAACATTTCCTTTGTCAGGGTCGTTCCTTTGCGCAGCGAGAGCAGCTCCAGCATCTGATATTCCTTGCCGGTCAAGTGCACCCGCGCGCCCCCGACCTCGACGGTTTTCTGATCGAGATTCACGATAAGATCGCCCGTCGCGATGACCGATTGGGCGTGGCCTTTCGAACGCCGTACGATGGCCTGGATGCGCGCGATCAATTCGTCCTTATGGAAAGGCTTGGTCAAATAATCGTCGGCGCCGAAGCCCAAGCCCTTGACCTTGTCTTCGATCGCGGCGAGCCCCGAAAGTATGAGGATTGGCGTCTTGACCTTGGCAACGCGCAAGTTGCGCAGAACCTCATAGCCAGACATATCCGGGAGGTGCAGATCGAGCAAGATGATATCGTAATCATAAAGCTTGCCTAAATCGACACCTTCCTCGCCGAGGTCCGTCGTATAGACGTTAAAACTCTCGGATTTGAGCATCAACTCTATGCTTTGCGCCGTCGCGCTGTCGTCTTCAATCAGTAGAACGCGCATGTGAGAGGTCCCAGCCTTCCCCCGTCGGTCGCCTTGCCGGCGCGCAAGATCGTTTCAAGTCCCATGTGGCGGCCTTTTAGGCCGGTTGTCCCGAGGTGGGCTTGCTACGAATTCCGTAACCTTAACGGGCATTGGTTAACAAAAACATTCCGGCGAAAAGACGCTGCAAACTCGCCGCCGCCTGCCTCGCCGCGGTGACGCGATTGATTC
Organism: Beijerinckiaceae bacterium; assembly: GCA_052386575.1. Lineage (GTDB taxonomy): Bacteria > Pseudomonadota > Alphaproteobacteria > Rhizobiales > Beijerinckiaceae > Methylocapsa. The sequence continues at coordinate 9,181 of JBQTKC010000053.1, read as the reverse complement.
GTTCAACCGCGTCTGGCCTCAAACCTTGGCAAACGAAGCTTGCGCGACGAAGGACAGCGATCATTTTATTTTGATCCGGCAAGGTTCAAAACCCGGCGCGTGGGTGATTGGCGCCGCCGCCGCGCCCAAGCCGAATCACAGCAAGCGGCAACTATACACGCTGGCTACTGTTCCGAAAGATTTGCGTCGTCTCGCGCACAGGTAACGAATGGGCAACTTTGCTGGGGCAGAGTTGAACCGCGCGGGATAACCCCGCGATGTTACCTGACGTTCGAACCACCTCTATCAGTTGAGTTCGTCCGATCTCAACGACCCGCGTTATATCAATGAGTTGGAGCAAGTCCTTGTCGACAATACCTAGCCATTTTCGCAAGACTTTGCCGCGGTTCCAACCGGCGTACTGGAGTTGAAGAAATGAAATCGCGGGATACCCTTGCGCGTCTCAGGCGCTTCCAAGTCGACGAAACGCGCCGCCGCGTCGCGCAGATCGAATCGATGATAGCCGAGTTTTCCAAGATGGCGCGGGAACTTGAGCGTGAAATCGCAACCGAGGAGCAGCGGGCCGGCATTTCCGATGTCTCCCATTTCGCCTACCCAACCTATGCGCGCGCCGCGCGCGCGCGGCGGGACAACCTCCAGCGTTCGGCGGAGGAGCTGACCGCTCAGCTCGAGGAGGCCCGCCTTCTTATTGACGAAGCGCTCGCCGGCCCCGGCAAAGAGCGGAATCTCGATGGCGAAGGCACGACCCTCATGGCGGGATAGAAGCGCGAGATCCGGCTCGCCGCAGGCACGAATTAAATCCCAAAATTGTTTGCCTAATTCTCATGTGAGGCGAAGGCATCGCCGATGGTTCCGCGGCACCAGCGCAAATTCCTAGAAGTTACCGCTTGCTATCGGAGCGCGCATTGTGCACGGATGCCGCCCGGGCACGGCGGAGGCTTGCGGCGCGGCGCGGCCATCCATGGCCCCCGGAGAGCGATGAAGCGCATTCTTGATTTTGTCTGGCCGCTGATCGGCCTCGCCGCGGTTGCTGTTTCGCTCTGGCTTCTCCGCCAGGAGTTCAAAGGCGAAGCTGTCGGGCCGGAGGTCTTTGATTACCTAACGTCGATTTCGCTCGGAAATTATCTGCTGGCGGGTCTATGGACGCTCGTCGCTTACGCGGCGCTGGCTTGGTACGACCGGATCGCGCTGCTCCATCTCGGCGTGAAAAATATCTCCTGGGTCTTTATCTCGCTCTGCTCGTTTGTGACCTACGCCCTCTCGCACAATATCGGCGCAACGGTTTTCTCCGGTGGAGTGGTACGCTATCGCGCCTACCATTCGAAAGGACTGAGCGCGGCGCAAGTCGCGGTTCTGGTTGCCGTCACCTCGTTGACGTTCCTCCTCGGCACCGTCCTGCTCGGCGGCCTCATTTCAGTTTTGGAGCCCGAGCAATTAGGCCGCTACCGCGGGTTGCTGCCGGAAAATTTGCGATTTCTGACCGACCCGACGACCGCCCGGCTGGTGGGAGTGGTTTTCCTCGGCGGCTCCGCCGTCTATGTGATCGGTTCCATCTTCGGATTTAGGCCCGTAATAATAAGAGGCTTCCGGCTAGAATATCCGAAACCGGAAATCGCCGCCCGGCAACTGCTGGCGGCACCCAGCGAAATCCTCGCGGCTGCCGGAATAATTTATTTCGTATTGCCGGAGACCGGCAATCCCGGCTATTTCGTCGTGCTTGGGGTATTCCTCTTCTCGTTTGGCGCCGCGCTCTGGTCCAGCGCGCCAGGCGGCTTGGGCGTTTTTGAATGGTTCTTCATCAGCGCCATGCCGGAGATGCCGCATACTCAGGTGCTGGCGGCTTTGCTGGTCTTCCGGCTCACTTATTTGCTGATCCCCCTTTTACTGTCGATATTCGTGATCATCATTTTCGAACGCAACCGGCTTAAGGAAGTGTTTCACCCCAAGGACGGTCATCCCGTGCCGGGCCTGGAGGTAAAGCCAACGGCCGACCGCAAGAGGGCGAGCCTCCCCTGAGAGGCGTTTAAGGAAAAGCCGCCGCCGCCCCAACAAACCACTTCCCGTGGTGGGACGTTGGGTCAAGTTTCCCACGTCAAGATCGTGGCGGCGTGCGCTGCTTTTGATCCCTTGCGAACGTGTGGTACCACGCTTCTTCGAAAGCCGATTGTTGCTTTCGCCGCCATCGGGACAAGCACGCCATGGACCCGGAACTCGTTGACCGGATTTACGACAGTTCCTTCGTGCCGGAGTTGTGGCCGGGTGTGCTGGACGAGCTTGCCGAAATTGCCGGCGCGCGCGTTGGTTTGCTGTTTGCCACCAACTCCGACATATTGCACTGGACCGCTTCAGTCAGTATTCGCCCAGATTTTGCGAGTTATGTTGTTGACGGATGGCTGATGCGCTGTTCGCGGCGCGCACGCTGGTTTGGCGCCCGGCATCCCGGCTTCTTGGTCGAGCATGACATTTGGACGACGGAAGAACTGGATAACAATCCCATTTACCGTGACTTTCTGCGACCGCGCGGCCTCGGTTGGGCCGCAGGCTCAGCTATTCTCGTGCCGACTGGCGACAATTTAGTCGTTAGTTTGGAAAGAGACTATGCACATGGACCTGTGGAACGCGCCATTGTCCAATAACTCGACGATCTGCGGCCCCACCTTGCCCGTAGCGCACTTTTGTCGGCGCGCTTGCAGCTCGAGCGGGCGCGGGCGGCAAGCGAAACGCTTGCCGTGATAGGCCTCCCGGCGCTGGTTCTCAATGAGCAACGCAAGGTCCTCGCCGCCAACCATTTGATCGAAGCGCTCACTGGCTATGTTCATTGGCGGTCGCAAGATCGCGTGTTGCTGAAAGACAGTAGTGCCGATAACCTGTTGCGGGACGCGATCGCGGCAGTCGATGCGGCGGGCGCCAGCGTGCGCTCCTTCCCAGTCCGCGACGCGGACGCGGAAGCGATGATGGTGGCGCATGTCGTTCCGATTCGATTGTCGGCGCGCGACATTTTCGTCCGCTGCGCCGCCGTGCTGGTGTTGACCCCCGTCACTTTGCCGCAAGCACCCCCGGTTGAACTCGTGCAGTCGCTTTTCGATCTCACGCCCGCCAAGGCGCGCGTCGCCAGAAGTCTCGCGTCCGGGAAAACCGTGGACGACATTGCCACGGCAGGCGGCACGTCCGCGAATACCATCCGCACCCATGTCCGCGGTGTGTTGGAAAAAACCGGCTGCAACCGGCAAACCGACATCGTCGCGCTGCTCACCGCGATTTCCGCGACGCGGCTGATGAATCCGGTCTAGCGCGGCGTCATTTCAAAAAAATCGCAAAAACGCGCGCGCCTCATCAAACCCTTCCGAAGCCGCCGCGTGCCGTTGACGATTTAGCAATATCGTCATCCCGTGAAGAAAGTTGGCGGAGGAAGCGATTTTTAATTATTGTGAAGGAGATTGCTATGCCAAAATCAAACCAATCGGCGCCTGCTAGCGCGACCGCACCAGACCGTAAGCCGCTCGCCAGACTACAGGCCGCACGGCTCGCTGCCGCTTCTGGCCTACAAGCCGAGGAACTGGCCGGAATGTCCATCGCGGACATTTCCGATAAGTTCAGATGGAGGATCGACCCGGAGATCTTACTGTTTAATCGGATCTGCGGCCGTGTCGTTAAAACAGTCGGCGGCGTCGATTATCCAGTACCCTTTGCGACCGTCCACGTCGAAGATACGGATTGCAGCTTCCTCGGCCTCTTCCCAGCGGAGAATCCATTCGCCTGGTTCTTCCCGATTTTCTGCCGCCGGGAAGAAATCGGTACCGGTCGCACCGACGCCTGCGGCCGCTTCTGTGTTTGGATCCCTCGCTTCGAAATCGACTGGATTTTGCGCTTCCGCCGCGAACGCATCTGCTTTCCGGACATTTTCGTGAAGCCGAATATTCGCGACATCCTGCGCCTGATCGAAGAGCAACCCGTCGTCATCCGGCCACATGGACCGGATCCTGATCCACCGCCGTTCGTCACGCGCCGCGGCCTGCAGTCTGTCGACAATGCCAGCCAGTTACTTGGACGCGCCGCCGCCGATCGCCTGGCTCGCGTCGAACTCGGCATGCAGTTCGGAGCAAATGCGAAAGAGCGGAACGAAATTCTTGACAACCCCGCGTTCTCCCAGCCGCTACCGCCGCCCTTGCCTGCCGAATTCAAACAGCGGCCGCCCGGGGGAGCCGGTGTCGCGGCTATGCGCGAGACACTTGCTGCTCGCACCAATCTCGAAGCCTCTGCGCTCGAAAACTTCGACCCACAGCGCGTTGTCGGACCGTTCATTCGCTGCGTCGATATCTTCGTGCCGGAGTGGGTTCATATCTTCGATGTCCCAGACATCACCTTCCGCGTCACCCAGCACGTCAACAACGACGGAACCGAAGAAGTTATCTACTCCGAGGGCTTTTTTGACGTTCGATGGAACTCCGGCGCGATTCCGAACGTCACGCTGCATGCGTCGCCGATCGCAGTAGTTGGTCACGCCTGCGATGTGCCCAATGTGTCCTGTGCCGACACTCCCGCGATACAGTTCGCGGGCCTGATGCCGCTTTTCAATCCTGCAGGCCCGATCGACCCCTACATCGACGCCGTCGCCGGATACGCCAACCGGCCAAACCGTCCGCATCCATCCGGCCTCATCGCCGACGCGTTGCCAAACCCGCTCGCGGAGGCACCCTACACCAATGTGTTGCAACTCTATGGCTGCAACCGCGTCAAGTCGGCAGAGTTTTATCGTCTCAAGTACTCTTACAACGGCGGGCCGGTCGCCCCATTCACGGGACTCACGTGGCCATTGATCCGCGAAATCGGCAATCCACAGTCCCACTGGCCGGCTGCGGATCTCGACGGGTGGTATCCGGTGTTGCCGCAGGCGGACAACTGGTTCCCGGACCTACTGCTACTTGAATGGCAGACGAGAATATACCGTCACCATGGAGATCGGCGACGTGAACAAAATTGTTATAGGCACGTCGGCGCCGGTGGCTTTCCGCATAGACAATTCCGCGCCAGTGACGCAGTTCACCGCCCTGCGGTGGCGCAAGGCCGGCGGTGCATGGGTTAACGTTCCAGCGCCGTTTACCTGTGTCATCATCCCGCGCGGTGTCGTCCCCGCCGATATCGAGATCGATCTCTCGTACTCGGTCAGCGCGCAACACCTTCGCTCGGTGCAAATTTTTGGTAATGGTTGTGGCGCCGGAGTACCAGTACTCATATCGTCGCAGAACACCGCCGAGCATTGGCACACTAACGTTGCGGATAACTCCGTGACAAACACCGCTCGCTACTCGATTTCCGCGGCGGCCTCCGCGGGGGCTTACAGCGTCAGCGTGCTAGCCATCAGCCGAGCATTCAATCCAAGCGGCGGAGACGGAGGTCGCCTCGTCGATTGGCACTACGATCCGGTTTATAACTACAACTACCCGTCATTGCCCATAGCTGTTGTAAACGCATGAAGTAGCGATGTTTGCTGACAACGCGTGGCTTCAGTTTCTGCTTGCAGTGTTGGCCACGTGGCGCGTGACACATTTGGTGGTGGAGGAGGACGGCCCCTGGAACGTGATCACGCGCCTCCGGCGTCTGGCCGGCGACGGTTTCTGGGGTGGATTTATGGACTGCTTTCATTGTGCGAGCATATGGATTGCCGCGGTTGCCGCCGGCGCCATCGCTGGAAGCTGGCGAGAGTGGCCGCTTTATTGGCTGCTCTCCGGCGCCGCGTGTTTATTGGAGCGCTCGGGAAGGAGAGAAGCATGAGTTGTTGCGGTCAGAACCGGCAAGCGTTGAAGCGCTTGCGCGTATCCGTGACGAAGGTCGTTCCCGAGCCTCCTGCAACCACCCACGTCGTTTATAAAGGAGAAATCAGCATCCTATTCCGCGGACCGGTAACCGGCCGCGGGTATTGGTTTGCACCGGAAAGGCGCCACCAAGAGGTAGACCCGCAAGACGTCCGCTCCTTCATCGAGACCGGTCTTTTTTTCAGGCCAGACTGACGAAAAATTAATAGAGCGATCCGCGCGGGAGACAAATGGGCTTTGCCGTCAGGTTTTCCGGCACCCATCGAGGAACAAGCAAACCGCGGCTTTTAGCTTGCAGTCTTCCTGCGAGGGTTCCTCGCGGCCGCCGAACAGTGCCATGCGCTGAGGCGCACCTGCGACAAGGATAAAGAACTGCTCGGCCAGAGGTTCAGGGTCGCCAAATTCGATCACGCCGCGATCGGCATAGACCGCCAGGGCACGGACAATTTCGCTAATGATGCGATGGCGATTGCGCTCGACATAGAGCTTCGCAAGGCCGGGGAATCTGGGGGCTTCGGCAATGAACAGACGATGGAAGGCAAGAACCTCGGGCTGGAGCGCCAGGTCCAAGAGCCTTCTTCCCATTGCGCAAAGTCCCGCCTCGACATCTTCCGGCGGCGGCTCGCACGAAAGAAGCGTTCCGAACTGTTCCCGGATGAACCGTTCGAACGCGCCGGCAAACAGCGCTGACTTGTCAGGATAGCGCGCATAAATAAAACGTTTGGCTACGCCCGAGTCGCGGGCGATCTCGTCAACCGAGGCCCCGTCCCAGCCTTTCTCCAAAAAAAGACGGGCCGCCGCCGCGAGCAAATTGTGATGCCTTCGTTCGGCTTCCCGCCGGGTCGGCCGCCCTCCGGGACCGCGCTTGAATGAAGCCGGTTCAAGCGGCGCGTTAGTCATGATTGGTTCTCTCTTGCCGCCGGATGCCCAAAATGATAACGCAACGATATATCGCCGTTGCACAAGGTTCAAGTCCATGAAACGTCCGGTCATTCTTGCGGCCGTGCTTGCAGCGGCGGCGGGCGCCGGGTGGTGGTGGGCGCGGACCCGCATTTCTCCGCCCCCCGAGTGGCAAGGCTATGCCGAGGCCGACTTCGTGAAGGTCGGCCCGACCCAGCAAGGTCTCCTCACTGCTGTCTTTGTTGCGAGGGGCGTCAAGGTCGAAGCCGGCGCGCCGCTCTTTGCGCAGGACGACGCCGCGGAAAAGGCGGCCGTGGACCAAGCCGCGCGGCAGCTGGCCCAAGCCGAAGCTCAATTGGCGAATCTACAGGCAAGTGGCAAGCAGACCGAAATTGAACAAGCGGAAGCAAACCTGGCGGAGGCCAGGGCGACGCTCGTCCGGGCGAAGGCCGATCTCGAGCGTAGCGAGCCGCTGGTGCGCCTTCGTGCCGTTTCGGTCCAAAGCGTCGATCAACTTCGGGCCGATTCCCGCACGGCGGAAGCCAGGGTTCGCGGGCTCGAAGCGGCGCTCGCGCAATTGCGTGCACCGCTTGGCCGAGATCAGGAGATTGAAGCGCAACGCGCGGCGGTCGATGCGGCGCGCGCGGCGGTGGCCATGGCGCAATGGCGGCTCGACCAGCGCCGCGTCGACGCGCCAGTGTCTGGCACCGTCCACGACGTCCTTGCCCGCCCCGGGGAGACCGTCGGAGCGGGCGCGCCGGTGGTTTCGCTGCTCCCTCCCGAGAATATTTTCGTGCGATTCTTCGTTCCCGAGCCGATGCTGGCCGCGGTTCATCTTGGCGACCATGTCACGCTCGTCTGCGACAGCTGTCCGGCTGGTCTCGCCGCGACGATCTCCTTCATCTCGCCGCAGGCCGAATACACGCCGCCCGTCATCTACAGCGAGTCGAGCCGCGCGAAGCTCGTTTACAAGGCCGAGGCGCGGCCTCCTTTGCAACAAGCCGTTCTCAACCCTGGCCAGCCAGTCGCCGTGCGGCCGATCGCGCGGGGTGGCGCGCCATGACGGACTTCACCATCGACGTCCGTGACCTGAGGAAGAGTTTTGGCGCCCGCAAAGTTGTCGACGGGCTCACCTTGCAGGTGGGCAGGGGCGAGATCTGCGGTTTTCTTGGCGCCAACGGCAGCGGCAAGACCACCACCATCCGGATGCTCTGCGGGCTTCTCGTCCCCGATGGCGGGAGCGGGACTTGCCTTGGACATGACATCATCCTTGACGCCTCGCTGATCCGCCGCGAGGCCGGCTACATGACCCAAAAGTTCAGCTTTTACGAGGACCTGACCGTTCTCGAAAACCTCGACCTCGTCGCAAGCGTGTACGATGTGCCGAACCGGCGTCAAGCCGTCGCCGGCATCATGGAGCGCATGCGGCTCGCCGATCGCCGCGGCCAGCTTGCGGGCGAGCTCTCAGGCGGCTGGAAGCAGCGGCTCGCGCTCGCCGCCTGCGTTCTGCACCAGCCGAAAGTGCTGCTTCTTGACGAGCCGACGGCGGGCGTTGACGCCAAGGCCCGCCGCGAGTTCTGGGACCTGATCCACGACATGGCCGGCGAGGGGCTGACCGTGCTCGTCTCGACCCACTACATGGACGAAGCGGAACGATGCCAGCGGATCGTCTATCTTGCCGGCGGGCGGATCGTCGTGCAAGGGGCGGCGGCCGAGGTCTCGGCGCATTCGGGACTCGTCATTTTCGAGACGACGGACGGCGATTTGGACGCCGAAGCCCGGCGGTTGCGGCGCACGCCCGGTGTCGAGGCGGCCGCCGTTTTCGGACGCGCCCTGCGGATCGCCGGGACGGACCGCGCCGTGCTCGAAAACGCCATCCGGCCCGGCGCGGGCGCCGTCCCCTCCTGGCACGAGGCCGAGCCTCGCCTCGAGGACGTGTTCATCCACATGCTGAGCGTGAAAGGGGAAGGATCGTGAAGTCATTCTCCTTCAGGCGGTTCGCCGCGCTCCTGCGCAAGGAGTGGCTGCAGCTGCGACGCGACGCAATAACATTGCGTTTCATCATCTTGCTGCCGATGTTGCAGCTGGTTTTGTTCGGCTACGCAATAAATACCGACCCCAAGCACCTTCCGGCCGGCTTGCTTTCCGTGGAGCATTCAAAATACGAGCGCACACTCGCCGCCGCGCTCAAGAACACCGGTTACTACGACATTTCGATCCTTTCCTCGGAAGCCGAGGCCGAACGCGGTCTGGCGCAGGGCAAGCTTCTCTTCGTCATCAGTATTCCCCAAAACTTCGACCGCTCCGTCGACCGCGGCGAAACGCCATCGATCCTTGTCGACGCCGACGCCACCGATCCAACCGCCATCGTCAATGCGACGGCGGCGCTCGCGGCCATAACGGCGGCCCTCGACCGGGACCTGCCGCCGGTTCGCCATCCGCAAGCCTTGGCGCCGCCTTTCCGGTTC
>JBQTKC010000052.1:0-3024 GCA_052386575.1 Beijerinckiaceae bacterium | reverse complement strand
TCGCCAAGGCGGTACCAAGCGTCGGCATCTTGATCGTGATCTCGGCTTCTCCAACGGCGGCTAGGAGAGCTTGCGGCGTTTTGCGAGGCGTCCAGTGATGAGATAGGCGGCGATCACCGCGCCGACGCCGAAAAGAGCCGAGCCGGCGATGAGGCCAAGATAGCCGCCCTCGGGTCCAAAGCGCGCTGCGCCGAAGGTCACGAAGGGCAGCGTGCCAAGCGTGGCGCGCCCCCAATTGAAGAGCGTCGAGACGACCGGGAAGCCGAGATTGTTGAAGGCGGCGTTGGCGACGAAAATGGCGCCGAGGAAAAACCAGAGCAACCCGCCATAGGCACAAACGAAAGTGATGAGCAAGGCCGTCTCGCCTTGGGCGTGAAAGAGCGCGACGATGAAAGGCGCGGCAAAGCGCAGAAAAATCGATACCACCAGCACATAGATCGCGGCAAAGGTGAAGCAGTCGGTCAGCACTTGGCGGACCCGCGCAATCAGCCTGGCGCCGAGGTTTTGGCCGATGATCGGGCCAACCGCCGAAGACAGCGCGAACAGCACGCCGAAGGCCATCGGGTTCACCCGGTCGACGATGGCGAAGGCCGCGACAACCGCTTCGCCAAAATGCGAAAATATCCGCATCGTATAGGCGTTGGCTGCCGGCGCCGCCAAATTCGTCAGCATGGCCGGAATAGCGATCGCCATCATCGGCGCGAGATCGAATCTCGCCGCTTTACGGCTCGGCCGCTCTACGAGATCATGCTTGCGAACGGCGCCGTTTAGTCCAACGGCCACAATCACGAACCGTGAAATCACCGTGACGATGGCCGCGCCGTTGACGCCGAGCCCGAGCCCGAAAATAAACACCGGATCGAGAACGGCGGTGACGATGGCGCCGGCGAGCGTCACATACATCGCCCGCCTTGCATCGCCAGCCGCGCGCAAGACGCTCCCGAGCGCCATGCCGAGACCGAGCAGTACGGTGGCCGGGAGCGTGATCGCGAGATAGCTTGACGCGACATCGAGGGCGATCTCGCGGGCGCCGAAGAGGGTGAGAATTTCGCGCCGGAGCGGCCAGGCCGCGGCGCTGGCCAGAGCCGTGATCAGAACGGTGTGAACGAGGCCCGATGCCGCAAGCCGCCTTGCGGCGGCGAACTCGCCGGCGCCGAGCGCGCGCGACACAAGGGCGCCGATGGCGATCACAAGGCCGATGCTGATCGAAACGGAAAAAAACAAAACCTGGGTGGCAAAGCCGACGGCGGCGGTGAGTCTTGGATCGCCAAGCCACGATACCCAAAGCAGCGACAACAGATCGACCGCGAAAATCGCCATGAGCCCGACCGAGCTCGCCGCGGTCATCGCGATGACGTGGCGCATGGTCGAGCCCTCGGTAAAAACCGCGCGGGGCCTTGGTTTCATGTTCAATGGGCCGGTTTCCCTTTCGCCGGACGTTGCGCGATCGCGGGGCTCGTCAAATTTTCGGCGCGGTCCAGACGACGATCTCGCGCATGACGCTCGCAAGCGCGGCGTCGAGTGCGGCGGCGACCGCGGCAGGATCGCTTGACGGCACGCGAACAGTGCCGGAAAACACGCGGCCAGCGGTAATCCGTCCGCCAGGACCAATGAGTTGGGCGGAGATTTCGACGATTGCCTCGCTTTGCGCCACATCAAGCTCGAACCGCCTTATGCTGGTTTGGAGACTGACATCCGCGAGCATGCCAGGCCGGCCAACCGCGCGCAGAAGAAGGGCGTTTTGAAAGCTCTCGATGAGCCGGCTCTGAATAAGCGACGGCAATTTATCGGCCCATTGCGCGCCCGAGAGATAAGCGACCGATTGCGGATTGGCGCGCACGACGATCCGGTCCGAGTCGGCGGGGAGAATTGCGTCGGGCATGAGAACGGCAAGCTGGCCGCGGCCCGCGCGCGCCGCAAGACCGCCGGTGGCGGCAGTGAGATCATAGGTGGCCGGCGGCGCGGATGAACAGGCGGCGAGCAGGGAAGGCGTCACTCCCGCGAGCAAGACTCGGAAAAGGCGGAGGTGGCCCGCGAGGCGGAGCCGGTGGAGGATAAACGCGCGGAATACGCCAAAATACCCCATTCGAAAATCCATTCCCATTATACCTGGCACCCGACTGGCCGGGCAGCCCACGCCTCCGCTAATAGCAGTGGATGATTGCGTCAAGGTAAGCTCTGGCATTGCGCGGGGCCAAACGATTACTTTTATGACGCATTATCGGACACAGGAGACTGAAATAAAAAGAGAAGGAAAAATGAGTTTGGAGACGTGGCGAACCGATTGGATAAAGACAAAGCGCGATATTGCCATGTGCCTCGCAAAAGGGGCTTGTGGTGGCTCCTATGGTGAGGCCGTAATCATTCTTTGCGCGGCAATTAGCGCGCTGGCTGCGGATGTTTGGCCTGGGCGTGGTAAGGATCGAGAACGATTTATTGAGTTGTTAACAAAATTCGCGCCTTGCACAACCCGGATAAGTATCCCGATACTGGTTGAATTGCTGAGCAACCAAGGACGGTGTTCAGAAAGCAACGCTTTGAAAACGGCATTCCTCAACAACAACCAATTTCAGATTCTTTCAGGCGACGTGGATAAATTTGAGAATGAGATTCTTGGCATATGCCCGTCTCTGAATCGCAAAGAAATACGAGACTTTAGTTACGCAACCCTGCTGTATAAAGAAATTCGCTGTAGCTATTCACATCAGTATGGGCCTTGGGCAAAAGCTGAATCATGGAATATGGGAGCGCAGCCTTCAGGGACTGGCGTCACTTATTTAAACGAGGTTTCAAACGGCATTTATAAACGGCATATTCACTTCGATGTTCAGTGGATTGGGGATGGCGCGATTGCAGTAGCATCTGCTATTGATGCCATTGAAAATACGGAAATGACTGTTGGGGACCTCGAAGAATTTAAGCTTTTGATGCGGCGGAGGTGAAAGAAGGCCTGTTTGGGGAGCCGCGGCGTCGTGTTGCACCGCGAAGTTCGCCGCCTCCCCGCCGCGGCGCCCCCGTCCGGAG
>JBQTKC010000051.1:0-3075 GCA_052386575.1 Beijerinckiaceae bacterium | reverse complement strand
AGTCCAAGATTTTTCGCGGAGATAGGTCGTTGCCGCGCGGCGCTGGCAAGCGGCGCTCAAGCGTTGCGATCCTCGGACGCCGGCAAAGCTTCTTTCGCGCGCGCAAAATCCTCGTGCCAAGCTGGTTCTTCTGGGCCGGCCGTAGGAGTTCCGGCGACGAAACTGGCACTCGTGTCGTCCTCGAGCGGGTCCTCGTCCTCGGCAAGCTCCGCCCCGTCGCAAGGCTCCGGAACACCAAAGCCCCGCGGAAGACGGCCGTCGAATAGGCCCGCACCCTTCAGTTCCTCACGACCAGGGAGGTCGCCAATTGTTTCAAGGCCGAAGTGAATGAGAAACGCTTCCGTCGTCCCATAGGTGATTGGACGGCCAGGCGCGCGCCTGCGGCCGCGCAAACGGACCCAGCCCGTTTCGAGCAGCAGATCAAGCGTTCCCTTGGAGATGGCGACGCCGCGAATATCCTCGATCTCGGCGCGAGTCACGGGCTGATGATAGGCAATGATCGCGAGCGTTTCGAGCGCCGCCCGCGAGAGCCGCTTGATTTCGCCTTCCCCGGCGGCGAGCAGCCAAGCGAGATCAACCGCCGTCCTAAACATCCACTTGCCGCCGGCCCGCACAAGATTGACGCCGCGTGTGGCGTAGTCAGCCTTCAATTCCTCGAGCACCGCGCCGGCGGCAACCCCGCGCGGCAGGCGCTTCTCGATGTCCTTTTCGGCGAGCGGCTCGGCCGCCGCAAACAGCAGCGCCTCGGCGATCCGCATGGCCTCGGCCCAACCATCGTCGCGCGCCGGCCATTGGCTTCGATCAACATGAGCAAAGAGCTGTGCCAGTTCCGCCATAACCAAATCCTTCTTGTCCGCCCCGCTTCGCCAGCCGCTCAATCTCGAACAACGCGCGGAAAAACCTCGGGCCACGGCGATTTACGTTTGATCCAAAGCGGCGCGAAGGCAGCGTCCTGACGGATCGAGATCACGCCCTCCCGCGCCATTTCAAGCGAAGAAGAAAGCGTCGAGGCGAAGACCGTGCGGGCCATTTCGGGCGTCGCGCAATACGCCATGAGATAACCGTCGAGCACTGTCCAATCGAGCGCCCGCCCGGCAAGTTTTTCAAGTTCACCGCGCGCGCGCGGAAGCGACCAGACGAACCGCTGCTTCACGGTCACACGCGCTAACACCTGTTTCTGCCGCCGCTCGGCATAGGCGGACAACAATTCGTAAAGGCTTGCACGCCATTGCGGCGCGCCGCTCGCGAGGACCGGCTCGGGCTGGCCTCGCAAAAACATATCGCGGCCAAGACGCGGCCGGTTGACCAGCGCTTCGGCGGCGGCACGGATCGCATCGAGGCGGCGAAGCCGGAGCTGCAATGCTCCGGCAAGGTCCGCGGCTTCCGGTTCCTCGCCCTTTGCCGCTTGCGGGAGCAAAAGGCGCGACTTCAAATAGGCGAGCCACGCCGCGGTGACGAGATAATTCGCCGCGAGCTCGAGACGCATAGAGCGCGCCGCCGCGACAAATTCGAGATATTGCTCGACCAGCGCCAGCACGGAAATCTTGCTCAGATCCACTTTTTGCCGGCGCGCGAGGTCGAGCAATAGATCGAGCGGGCCTTCAAAACCCTCGACATCAACCACGAAGGAACCTTCCTCCGTGGCGTCCGCGCCATGTTGAGCAGCAATAGGCCGTTCCAACGAATCGCGCTCCCCGACCGAGACTACTCGCGCCGGTATAAAACTATGCCGCGCGCCAACCGTTGCCGCAAGTCCCGCCGCGGATTGGCGGCGGGCGTCCACAGCCAAAGAGCGCTCCCGGCATTCGGGCTAGGCCTAAACCTTCGCCCTAGAACGAAAACACGCCCACGCCGCCAATCTCAAGCAACGGGGCGCAGCCTCAATTCTTGGCAACAAAGCAATTGCCCCCGCCGCTTTGAAGTTTTTGGCACAAAGCGGTGGCTTCGTCCCGCGAGGCAAAACCAGGGACCCGGACACGATATACTAGTTTGCCGGCAACCTCAGCCTTGCGTATCGAGGTATGGAAGGGGGCCAATTCGGCGGCAAACTTTTTCAAAAGCCGGACCTGCGCTTCGCGCGCCTCTTGTTCGGTTCCCGGAGCCGCAAGCTGGACCGCGAAATTATTTGCCGATGCCTGGGACGCCGATGCCTGGGACAATTCCGCGGCTGGCGTCTGATCCCGCGCGTCAGCGAGCTCTACCCGCTTCGCTTTTGGAGCGGCGGAGGTTCGCGTGGGCTGAACAGCGCCGTTCGCATCGGCCGCGGCCGGCCTCGGTGTCGTCGCCACCCGCGCCGCCGATTTTGGCGTTGCGGCCTTGGCCACGGAGGCGATGGCGGGGCGCGCGGCGGGCACGGGCACGGCAGGCTCCGTCAACTGCGGCGGCGCGTCGTTCGGCAAGAGCGTGCCGTCCGGCCGAACCGAAACGGTCTTGACCTTTTTCGGCTCGATTAGCTCGGCGATGCTATGCGGTCCGAGCGACGGTTGCGGCTGAGCTTGCGCCGGTGGGGGCGGCACGGCAACACTCGCCGCTCCGGCGGCAAGATCGGCGGCCGCGCGCGGCGGGCCGGCCGGATTTTCCGCCACATTCGCTTGCGCCGACAAATCGGCGGGCTGCTCCACGTTATTCACCGCGGCGACCGGCGGCTGTTGCGGCGGCCCGCCAAGGATCGCGGCGTCTTGGCTCGGAGTTTCCGAGACTGCCGCCACCGTTTCTGGTTGTATCTTGGCTGGCGCATCGGCAGCCTTGATCGTTGCGAGCTCTTCTTGTTGGGAAACCGCGCCCTTAAAGCCAAAACTGGCGCCGATGCCAGCGAGCCCGGCGACGATCATCGCAGCCATCACATAGAGCGGGCGCCGCGATCTAATTTCCTCAAAAGAAGGACTTGCCTCGCGGGGCTGCGCGGCCGCGTCCTCGTAGCGCCAGTGGTCCGTCCCTTCCGCCTCCTCGGGGCCGTCGAGGTCCAGGGAGTCGGGCAAATTCTCTCCGCTCTCGTGCCGGGCGGCGCCAAGCAAGCCCGCCTCGATCGCGGCGAAATCGCCGCGGATAAGGGGCTCGCGCGCGCCTCGTTCCTCG
>JBQTKC010000050.1:0-18992 GCA_052386575.1 Beijerinckiaceae bacterium | reverse complement strand
ATGGTCGCATGGCAATTTTGCCGAGATTCTGCTCGAGACGACCAAGCTTGTTCCGCTTCCCAGCGCGCTCTCACATGCGGCACGGGTCGATCTCATCCACTGCAATCATTTCTTCTGCATGCCCGTGGCGATCCGCCTGCGCGAGCGGCACGATTGTCCGATCGTGCTTGACACCCACGATCTCCAGGCTCGGCAATATGTCCTGCGCAATCGTGCAGGCTTTGCCGTGCCGCCGGTCGCCCGCTACGAAGACATGCTCGAAATCGAACTCGACGCCATGCGGCCAGCCAGCGTTTTGGTGCATCTCAACGACGAGGAGGCGGAAGCCTTTCGAATGCTTGTTCCAGAGGGGCAGCACGCTTTGCTTTATCCCGCCGTCAATGCCATGCCGGCGGGGCCTGGCGGCGGTGATTTGATCATCGTCGCCAGCGCCAATTCCGCCAATCGACTCGGCCTCGTTTGGTTTTTGAGGGAGGTGTTGCCCCTGGCGCCTTCGATCCCGATCCGGATCCTTGGCAACATCGACCGCCAAATTCAATGGAATGCGCCCGCTCTCTTCAAGGCGCATGCCGGGCTCTTTAAGGGAAGGGTCGAGACCGGGGACTTGCACGACGCTTATCGTAACGCCGCGGCAGTTTTGCTGCCAGCCACTGCCGGGCACGGGATCTCGATCAAGACCATCGAGGCCATGTCTTGCGGGGCGCCGCTGATCGCGACGCCGCTCGCCTTTCGCGGCCTCGGCGTCAATGCGGCCGAACTTCCAAACGTGACTGTCGCGGAAGACGCCGCAGGTTTCGCGGCGGCCATGCGCGGCGCCCATGCCGCGCGCAATTTGCCCGGTGCAAGCCGTGAGTTTGCGGCGACCCGCCGGATCTATCAACAGCACTTCGCACTCGATGCGTATCGCAAATCACTGTGGGCGATCGCCGGGCGGCTCGTAAAAACCTGAGCGGGGATTCTTGGGCGGAACTTGCTACTCCCATTCCACCACGAAATGCTCGGGAAACCCGGATGTACCCGTGGCGATTTGGCCGGCCTCGCCGGCGGCACGCCGCAAGCCTGGCTTTGTGACAAGGGGTTTGAGGATCGCCGGCAGCACGGCGCGGTTGATGTGGGCGCCAAAACATCCGTGCAGCCCATATCCCCAAAGTATGTATTCGCCCCAAGGCCTGTCCGTGCGAAACGATTCCGGCGCCTTGATTTTCAGCGGATCGAACATCGCGGAGAGATTTGAAGCGAACACCATGGTGTCCTTGGGAATTTTACAGGCGCGAAAGTGTCCCGCCGCGATTGTCGTGTCGCGGGCGGCGCGGCGGAAGATCAGCGGATTGACCGGATTAAACCGGAATGCCTCGAAGACATGCGCGTCAAAGAGCGCGTCGTTGCCGTCGCGCGCGGCCTGATCCGCCGCAAATAACGCCTCGGGCCTGTCGAGCAATTGGTCGAGAGTTTGCACGGCTGCCTTGGAGAGCGTCGGAATCGTGCCGATGAAGAGTCCGATGAGATTGTTGCGGATGCCGAGATCGTCCATGCCGGGCAGACCGGCCGCCTGCATGAGGAGGCAACGCCCGAGCACGTCGTCCTTCCTCTCGCCGGATGCCTTGCGCCTGGCGATCGCCGCATCGAATGCGGACCGGCACTCGCCCGCGGCGCCGAGGGCTTCCGCACCCAGTGCGGGATCGGCGCGTATATCGGTGAAAAGATACGCGAACATGACCGTCGCCCATGCCATTAACTTATCGTCGGGCGCGCCGGTGAGGCCGAAATAATCGGTGACGATCGCTGTCGGCACGGGCAGAGTGAGGTCTTGCGGCACGTCGAGCCGGCCGGCCTTTTCGGCGACAAGCTTTTCGGCGCGCCTCCGGGCCAGCGGTTCGACGATCGTGGCAACGTCGTCGCGCCGCATCGCAAGTCGCATGTTGGAGACATCGCGCGTGTAGTCCGCCGTGTCCTGCATCCCAAGAAAGAAATTCTCGCCTCCCGTGATTGCCAGCATCCTCGGTTCGTAGACGACCTCGAAATCGGCGTTCCGGTCGAGCACCTCGATCACATCGTCGTGGCGCGTCACGAACGCACTGCCGTTATTGGGATAGGCGGTCTCGAGTTTATAGCGGACTCGGAAGTTGGGCAGGAACGCACGAAAAAACCGCAGCGCGCGCCTCTGGAAGAGCGGGTCCTGGGCGGCGGCCTGTGCCTTTGCTTTCAAGCCCGAGCCCTTGGCCGTGAGGATCGCCGCCGGAATTTGGAAGAGGGTGGCGAGTCCATCGGCAATAATGCGCAGGCGCAGGACGAGAACCGCGACAAAATTCGGCACTGTCATCGCTCGTTACTCCCGAAGTTTTACGTGGGATCGACCACGCCCATGCCGATCATCCGCAAGGCAGTCATGCTCGGCACGAAGAAATACTCGCCGCCGCGAGTCTCGACGAACTGCGGGATGCCCTCGACGATGAACGGGAGGTGGCCGCCCACTGGGTCGGCGGGAATCACGAACTTGGCTGCAGGACCATGTTTGCCGCCGGGCGTTCCGTCCGAATGGTTTCCGACGATTGGGCAGGTGTCGCTGCCCGCACCCGCATCGAGTCCATAGTTGATCCATTGCTGCTGCACGAATTCAAATTGCCGGAACAGGTTCGCGCAGACGATCAGCATGACGACTCCTTGCTCATCCGTGCGCGGGGCGTCGTCCGACGTATTGCCATAGAGCAGGCCGCGCCGGAGAATCCGGCGGCGATTGGTCAAAACCGACCCGTCCCCGCCGCTAGGGCCCAGCCCGTCGCGCGTATTCACGCGTCTCATATGCGCGGTGAGCGGACATTTTATCCCGTCGGGATCATCGCCATAACTGAAATTCGCTAGCGCGACATTGCGGGCCGCCCAGCCCTTTGGATCGGTGGCATAGGTGACGTCCGGATACTTCTCGCCAAACGCCTCCCACTCATTAAAGGTTGGCGCGATCGAAAGAGGTACCCCGTCGGACCAGCGGCCCACCATTTTCGCCATCAGGGTTTCGCGCGCGTGATCTATGTTTTCGATGCCCGCGACGGCGCGGAACTCTTCCACTTTCTCATCCATGAAGGATGTGAACGCGACGACGTTCTGATGCAGCTTGCGATAGGCCATGAAAGTGCCGTTGCGGCTGAAATCGAGCGGCATGGCGGCACCGGCGATTTCCTGCGCCTCGTCGGGATAGCCGAGAAGGAATTCGCCGGTCGCGAGTGGCCGCCAATTGCCCTTGCCGTCGAGGGCGCCATTGCCTTTTACCTTCGCGGCCTCATATTCTTCGGGATACTGCCCCTCGAAAACCGGATCGCCAATACCATCCGTGAAACCGAAATGCTCCTTCGGCGTGGGCACATACTTGCCATTCTCCCGCTTGATTATGAGGCTCAGGTCCTGATACGGCTTCTCTTGGTACGGCTGCGCTGTTTGTCGTGGCTGATTGTGTCCCTTGAGCAGCGTTACGCCGCCGCTTGTCTGGGCGAGCTCGTTGATTTTTGC
This sequence comes from Beijerinckiaceae bacterium, assembly GCA_052386575.1. Lineage (GTDB taxonomy): Bacteria > Pseudomonadota > Alphaproteobacteria > Rhizobiales > Beijerinckiaceae > Methylocapsa. Next base: position 15,491 of record JBQTKC010000050.1, on the reverse strand, counting down.
GGTCTTAGTTTCGAGCTCGGAGACGGCCGCTCCCGTGCGGTCATCCATTTGCGCGTTGAGGGTGACTAGAATATGGACCGTGTTCGGATTTGGGCCGAAGCTGAGGCCGCTCTTGGTCCACACTTCGTCCCACTTGTCCTTCCAGTCCTTATGATAATCGTCGCCGAGCATGGGTGCTCGATTGATCATGCCATCGATGAATTCGTCCGGCATCCCGCGCAGCGTCCGAATTGGAATACCGAGCGCCAGAAGCCCGTACCATGTGAAGGCGATATTGACGGCGACGCGAAGCTTTTCTGGGTCCGCTATCGTCCCGGGCGGGCAGGCCTGTGCCGTGGTGATCATCGGCAACAGCTCGGTCACGAATTTGCGGCCTGCCGCTCCCTTTCCGTTTTCGATATGGAAGAGCATGACGCGGCCCTTGTAAAGGCCTTGTATCCCATAAGCGACGAGAACATTGCCTTGAATGTCGGCGTAATCTAATTCGACCGCCATGCTGAGCCTCTAGATGCCGATGACGCCCGGCTGTTGCGTGGGTATGGCGAGATTATCGGGTTGATTATCGGCGACGAAGTCCCGGAAGGCGGCGTGGAATTGCTCCGCCGAATTTGGGTCTGCCGCCAGCTGCTGGCGATCGATCGCGAAACGGGTGAAAGTCTGCTGCAGGTAGAGGGCCTTGAGAACGGCCGGGAGATTGGAGTCCGGCGCCGGTGGAAACGGTTTCGCGCCCGCCCTCAAAAGGGTCACATAAGCTAGCCAGAGCCCGGCCGCGAGCACCACCGCGCCGGCGAGCAGCAGAACAATTCCGCCGGCGAAAATAAACCACACGACAATACCCAACACAAACAAAATGGCGCCAAGTCCAGCCGGAATTAGTATTTGGTCGGCAGGCCAGACCGGGAGGCTTTTTACAGTCTCTTCGGCATCGACGTAATAATCGTTGAACGGCATTGTCGTTTCGAGCTGGCAACTCGCGATATATTTCGCGAAGGACGCCGCGTCATTCACGCCGTCGAAGCGCTCGCAATGGACGAATATTGCGCGCAATTCCTGCTCCATCGTGGCCCACAGAGTGGAGAGGTAGGAGTCGCGTTCGGTTTCGGCGCCGCTCGCGGCGTCGATATCCGCGGCGAAGAGCAGAAATGGGCAGCTCAGATGATCTTGCGGCTGCGCTTGGCCGAGATTGATCTTTTTCTTGCTCAAGGCATTCCAGAGCTGCAGGCAAATCGAATTTTCCGTCTGGCGTCCATTGTAGGCGACATCGTCGATGATGGCGAAGCGGGCAAAATGGTTGCGCGCGTTCCGTGCGAACGGGCTCTGCTCGCCGGAGCTGTAGAGCGACTGTTGGGCGGTCGGCAGCAGGGCGAGCCTTTTGCGCAGCGCGTGGACCGGCGACGCAGATCCTTCCGGAATCGGGCCGGTTTTGACAGGGACGAGAACCGTCAGGAAATAATGTCCGCCATCGAATGTTGGCATGAACGGCTCCTTGGCGAGACAGCAGGATTAGAGAAGCGCATGGGCGGCGTTCACCTGATCCCGGACGTAAGCGTTGCGGTGTTTGTCGGCGTTGTCCGTGTCGTTACTGGCGACCGGCGCATAGCCTTGGAAGCCAAGGCCGTTCTGCAGCAAGCCGCCATTCTGCTTTTTGGACAGAATTTCAACGTAGTGCTTTTGGAATTCCGCCGGCTCAAGGGTCTGATGCAGCTTGGCGAGATCGAGAATGGCGCGCCTAATGCGCAACGCCGCCTTGATGTCGCGTTGCGCCGCGCCGGGCGTCGCATTGTAGTAGTAATCCGTGTCGATCTGATTCGCCCGGATATAATTCTTGAAGGGCGTGATGGGGATCGAGCGGGGGTATCGCGTGCTCGAATACCAGAAAAAGTCGAGACCATCTGGAATCCCGTCCGAGAAGGCGTCGATATATTGGTCCCAAGTGCCGTTGAAGTTGCTGCAAAACAGCATGTAATCGTTTTGCAGCTTCTGCTTGCCCTGGCCGAGGTCCGGCCACTGATCGCGCTTTATGAGCACCCATCGCGCAAAATGGATGATCGACAGGCCAAGCAGTCCGCGCAAAGTGGATGGCAAGGCGCGTGATGCCATGAAGATCAACCGCTGCAGCCAAGTTAGCCTCGGCCGCATCGGCGTGACGACATTCATGCCGTAAGCCTTGCCGGCTACGTTGGACATCACCCCTCCCCCCTCCGCGCGTGGCGCGGCTCTTTATTCGGACTTCAGCCCGCGGCAAACGCGAACGTTCATCTGTTGATAAATGATTATGCCACCGTTATGCGGCTATTGGCAAGCCTTGGCTTGCACCAGGGCCGGGCAGCCCGGCAAAATAAGCGCAACTCGCCACGTAACGCTCAAGCTAGCCAGACATCCAAACCTCGGATTGCACGTGCTTGCCGTCGCGATTTCCGGCAAGCCTGTCGCAAGCTAATATCTCCGGCAACAAAATATTATGGGTCATCGTTTAGTTTGGCATGGACGCGGCGGGGCCCTCCAAATGACGCCAGACGCTATGAGAGTTGAAGCCCATCCGGTGAACGCAGTAGCGCGCGGCTATAGCCGGGCAAACAGTGATTCCGCGTTTCCCTTGGCTCAGGCAGGTCCGGGCTCCAGCCTCGCTGGCGCCTATCTCAGTCAATTCAACGAAATGGTAAAATTGATCGAGCAGCTTCCCGCCACGCCCGAATCGATTGGCGAACTCTTGAACTGGCAGCCGACAAGCTACCAAGATTATTTCACTGCCTCGGCGATGCCAGGCCGCGCCTCCGCGACCGATGTTTATGCCTCGTTGAATCGCTGCGTGCGGCAAAATTTCGAGGACGTTGTCGACGAACTCGAACGCAAGGCCCTCGGCGCCTTGGCCGCGATTAGACGCCATTATAAGACCCATGGGGCAGCCCGCCCCGACCTCATGACGGACATTTGCGCCCGAGCCGGAACGCATCTCCGCGAAGTGCTCGGCAAGGCAAACGATCTCGTCAGTTATGTTCCAGGCGGGCCGGGCAATTTCGCGCCGCGCCGGAAGCTCCGAGTCTCGCAAGTTTGAGCGCCATCAATCCGGCCGCAATGCGCCCCGGATTCTGATGGCTGTGCGCCCAACGCGGCCGGAACGAGCGCGGCACACTGGCACTGGCGCGGCCGAGTGGTATGGCTTAAGGCTCTTGGTGCGCCTTTGCCTTTCCCGCCGCGCGGGTTAAAACTTGCTTAACCCCGCCTTCCGATCGCGTTTTTTCAACAATGCGCCTGTCCCGTTATTTTCTTCCCATTCTGCGCGAGACGCCAAAGGAAGCCGAGATCGTCTCGCACCGCTTGATGTTGCGCGCCGGAATGATCCGGCAGGAGGCAGCCGGGATTTACACGTGGCTGCCGCTCGGGCTTCGTGTCTTGCAAAAAGTCGGGCAGATCGTGCGCGAGGAAATGGACCGGGCCGGCGCGATCGAACTCTTGATGCCGACCTTGCAGCTGGCCGATCTCTGGCGGGAAACCGGCCGCTACGAGTCCTATGGCCCGGAAATGCTGCGGATCAAGGACCGCCACGAGCGCGAACTCCTCTACGGCCCAACCAACGAGGACATGGTCACGGGAATCTTTCGCGCCTATGTCCGCTCCTACCGGGAGCTGCCCAAAATCCTCTACCACATTCAGTGGAAATTCCGCGACGAGCAAAGGCCGCGATTCGGCGTTATGCGGGGGCGCGAATTCCTGATGAAGGACGCTTATTCCTTCGATATCGACGAGGCGGCGGCGCGGCTTTCCTACAACAGGATGTTCGTCGCCTATTTGCGGATTTTTTCCCGCATGGGGTTGAAGGCGATCCCGATGCGCGCCGAAACCGGGCCGATCGGCGGCGACTTGAGCCATGAGTTCATCATTTTGGCGGAAACCGGCGAGTCGGCGGTATTTTGCCACGCCGATGTCTTGGATTTGCCCATCCCGCCTGAAACCATCGATTATGATGGCGATCTCTTGCCGATCATCCACGCGTGGACGAAGCTTTACGCGGCGACTGGGGACGTCCACGATCAAGCCCGTTTCGAGCGCGAGACGCCAGCGGAAAAACGTGTCCAGACACGCGGCATCGAGGTCGGCCAGGTGTTTTATTTCGGCGAAAAATATTCTAGGCCGATGCGGGCCTTGATCACCGGCCCTGACGGAGTCGAGCGGCCGTTCCAGGGCGGATCCTATGGGGTCGGCGTGTCCCGTCTCGCTGGCGCCTTGATCGAGGCGAGCCACGACGAAAACGGGATTATTTGGCCCGAGGCGGTCGCGCCTTTCAAGGTAGGATTGGTCAATCTCAAGGTTGGCGACACAACGACGGACGAAGTCTGCGCCGCGATTTACGCGGCTCTCGAAAAAGCCGGCGTGGACGTGCTCTATGACGACACGGACGAGCGACCAGGCACCAAATTCGCCAAGCTGGATCTGATCGGGCTGCCTTACCAGGTCATCGTCGGCCCCAAGGGCCTGGCGTCGGGCACGGCGGAACTCAAGACGAGGACGACCGGAGCGCGCGAAAATCTCAGCCCCGGCGCGGCGATCGCGCGGCTCGCAGGCTCATGATGAAAACGTCGAAGGGCACCTCCCCATTCGCGCCTTTCGAGTGGACGATCGCGCTCCGCTATCTGCGCGCGCGGCGCAAGGCGCGCTTTGTTTCGGTCATTGCCTTGTTTTCCTTTCTCGGAATTGCGCTGGGCGTCGCGACACTCATCGTTGTCATGTCGGTGATGAATGGCTTTCACAAGGAGTTGCTCGACAAGATCGTCGGCATCAACGGTCATATTTTCCTACAGGCCGCCGACACCCGGTTCACCGATTACGATGAAGCGGTGAAGGAAGTCGCTGCGGTGCCCGGCGTCGAATTGGCGATCCCGATGATCGAGAGCCCGGCGGCGGCTTCCACCGTCAGCATGGCGTTTGCTCTCGTGCGTGGAATAAGGGAGGCCGACATCAAGCGCCTTCCAGGCATCGCCCGCAATGTCAGGCAGGGCACGCTCGACGGTTTCGATACGGCGGGCGGCGTCGCGATCGGCCAAAGGCTCGCCGAAAATCTCGGGCTTCGCATCGGCGACAAGCTGAAAATCCTGATCGCGAACGGCGCCCAGACGCCGTTCGGCATCACCCCGCGCAGCAAGGTCTATCCTGTGCAGGCGATTTTTGAAATCGGCATGGCGGAGTTCGATAATCTCTTTGTATATATAGCCCTGCCCGAGGCGCAGGGTTTCTTCAACAAGGACAATCAGGCAAGCGTCGTCGAGATTTTCGTGAGCCGGCCGGAAGAACTCGACGCGGTCAAACGCAACATCGACCGGGCCGTGACGCGGCTAATGATCATGACCGACTGGCGCGAGCGCAACAAGACATTCTTCGATGCGCTGAACGTCGAACGCAATGTCATGTTCATTATTCTAACCCTGATCGTGCTTGTCGCCGCGCTCAACATCGTGTCGGGGCTGATCATGCTCGTCAAGGACAAGGGCCGCGACATCGCGATCCTGCGCACCATGGGCGCGACGCGTGGCGGGATCATGCGGATATTTCTTATTACCGGCACCGCGATCGGGGTCGCCGGTACGCTCGCCGGCTGCCTTCTTGGCGTCATCCTCGCGAGCCATGTCGAGGAGGTTCGCCATCTTCTCAAATGGCTTTTTGATGCCAATCTGTTTCCCGCTGAAATTTACTTCCTCTCGAAAGTGCCTTCCGTTGTCGATCCTGGCGATGTTCTCACTGTTGCTTCGATGGCGTTCATTTTATCGCTGCTGGCGACGATCTTTCCGTCCTGGCGCGCGGCAAAGCTCGATCCGGTCGAAGCGCTCCGTTACGAATAGCGATGTCCCCTCCGGCGCTTTGCCTCGAAAAGATCGAACGCCGCTACGATCAGGCGGGATCTCCGCTCGAAATTTTGCGCGGCGCCGATTTTTGCCTCTGGGCCGGGCAATCGGTTGCGCTGGTCGCTCCGTCTGGCGCCGGCAAATCGACGCTTCTCCATATCGCGGGACTTCTCGAGAAGCCCAATGCCGGGGAGGTGTTTATCGCGGGTGAAGCGACCGTCCGGATGGCCGACGATCAGCGCACCGCGCTCAGGCGCGGCGAGATCGGATTCGTCTATCAGTTCCATCATTTGCTGCCGGAATTTTCGGCGCTCGAAAATATCATGCTGCCGCAGATGATCGCCGGACTGTCGCGGCGCGATTCGGCCGACCGCGCTCGGCAATTGCTGCATTATCTGGGATTGTCCGAACGCGGGAGTCACCGGCCGTCCGAATTGTCCGGCGGCGAGCAGCAGCGGGTCGCGATCGCCCGCGCGGTCGCCAACGGCCCAGGCATTTTGCTCGCCGACGAGCCGACGGGCAATCTCGATCCGAAAACCGCCAGCCTAGTTTTCGCGGCGCTCGACGCGATCGTCCGGGCGACCGGCCTTGCGGCGTTGATCGCGACCCACAACATGGAGCTCGCCAGCCGGATGGACCGGCGGGTGACTTTGCGCGAGGGTCTGGTGGTGGAGCTGGCGTAAGCCATTTGGGACAGGCTGAATTTGAGATCTCCATGGCTGCCGCTAACCTTGTTCGATGCTGGGCTCTTCTTCGCGCATGGTCATTTCATTGCCGTGCCAGACAAAATGATCGATGCACCAAGCGTCAATATAGATGACCGGAAGCATCAGATCGCGCAACACGAAAAGCAACGGCATGCGCCACGAGAAATGCCATTTGTTTTGACGCGCGAGAGCCGCTTCCGGACCGTACCAGGCAACCGCAACGCCGAGCATCGCGGCAGCCACGTTTAATTCCAGCATCCAGGCGGCATAGGCCGCGGCCAAGCATGGTAACGCCGCTCCCGCGACGATTTCAGGCGCATAAAAAAGCGGAAAGGTTTTCCGCCGCATGCGCGCCCAGCGCAATTGCCGGAGCCAAACGTCGCGAAAGCCGCGAAAGCCGAGCGGCTGTTCGAACGGACTATCGACGAGATTGACATTCAGCCCTTGGTGCCGCACGAGTTTCGTCGCGGCGGCGTCCTCCGCGATCTCGGCGCCAAGCGCGCGAATCCCGCCGCCCGCCTCCATGATATCGCGCCGCCAAAACATGTTCTTACCCTGGGCGAATCCCAATCCCACGGCTTCGGCGCAATACTGCCAGCGCGCCTCGAAAGTGTTGAGAAAAGCGCATTCGAGCTCGGCCCAAAAATTTCGCGGCCGCGAGCCGAGCGGCATAGAGCAGACAAGACCGGTGCGGCGCTGCCAGCTTGCCAGAAGCCGCTGGATACAATCCCTTGGCATCAATACATTGGCGTCGGCGAGAATGATCCAATCGTGGCTGGCCGCGTCCCACCCGCGCACACAATTGTTCAGCTTTGGATTGGGACTTACTTTCTCGTCGCCGACAATCACCCGCGCGGGCCGGTCCGGATGGCGTGCGATGAGACGCTGGACAAGAGGCAGGACCGGGTCGTCCACCCGCGCAACGCAAAATATAATCTCATAAGTGGGATAATCGAGCAGGAAACTCGATTCCAATGTCTCATCGCAGAAATTATCGAGGCCGCAAACGGGCCGCACCACGGAGACCCCTGGGGCGGCGCGCGGCGGCGGAAGGGGTGTTGGCCGGGGCCTTTCCCGGATCGCCGCGATCCCAAGGCTGATCAAATTGAGAAAGGTCAAGAAAAAGCAACACCCCGCAGCCGCATATGCCATCGCCATCGTCAGGCTCCTGAGCTAGTATCCGATTTTTGCGGAAGAACGGCCTGGGCACGGGCCTGGAAACGCTCTGTGTTTCATGTACTTATTGAAACGCGAAGGATCGGCTCGCAAGAAGTCCGGTGCGTTGCGTTGGTGAGTTACGCCGAACAAGCTCAATTGCGATGATTCGAGGCGTAATTTCGCGGTTTCACAACTCTTGGAAAACACATGGCGCATCCAATCGTCCGCTTCGCTCCGTCGCCGACCGGCCGCATTCACATTGGCAATGCACGCACGGCGCTTTTGAACTTCCTCTACGCAAAAAAATACCATGGCGAATTTATTCTTCGATTCGATGACACCGACGCGGAACGATCGAAGGAGGAGTTCGCCCAGGCGATCGAGGTCGATCTCGCATGGCTTGGCATTGTGCCGGACGCGGTTTTGCGCCAGTCGGGGCGACTTGCGCTTTACCGCGCCGCCGCCAAAAAACTGCGCGACGATGGATGGCTTTATCCTTGTTTCGAGACCGCGGAAGAACTCGACCGCAAACGCAAGCGCCAGCAGGCGCGCGGCCTGCCCCCGGTCTACGATAGGTCCGCGCTCGCACTTTCAGGCGCCGAACGCGCCAGTTTGGAAGCCGCGGGCCGAAGACCGCACTGGCGCTTCAAGCTCGACCACAAAATCGCGCACTGGACCGATCTCGTGCGGGGGGAAAGCCATATCGATTGCGCCTCCCTGTCCGACCCGGTGCTGCTCCGCGAGGACGGCACCTATCTCTACACCTTGCCTTCCGTTGTCGACGACATCGAGAGTAAAATCACCCATATCATAAGGGGCGAGGATCATGTGACGAATACCGCGGTGCAAATGCAGCTTTTCGAAGTTTTGGCCGGGCCAGGCCAGCTCCCTTCCTTCGCGCATCACAACCTTTTGGCTGCGGCGAGCGGCGAAGCGCTCTCGAAACGTTCCGGCGCGTTGTCGATCGGGACATTGCGTGATTCGGGAATCGAAGCGCTCGCCGTCGCGGCGGCGGCGGTTCTGACCGGATCTTCCACGGCGCTGCATCCGATCGGCGGCCTTGACGAGCTCGCGGCCTCGCTCGATTTCGGAGAGCTCTCGCGGACGGTCGCGCGGTTCGATCCAGCCGAGCTCGCCGCGCTGTCGGCGCGCACGCTGCATGGGCTAGGTTTTGAGGCGGTGCGCGAACGGCTCAAGGCGTATGATATCGCGGGCCGCAAGGCGAAGCCTTTTTGGCTGGCGGTGCGCGGAAATCTTGCGGCCTTCCTCGATGCCGTCGAATGGTGGCGGGTTGTCGAAGGCGAGATCGTGCCGGTTGTCGAAGACCCCGGGTTCCTGGCGGCTGCGGGCGAAAACATGCCCTCCGAGCCTTGGGACGATACCGCCTGGGCAAATTGGACGAAGGCTTTGCAGGCCGCCACCGGGCGCAAGGGGCGGGCGCTGTTTCATCCTCTGCGTCTCGCCTTGACCGGCCGCGACAACGGACCGGAACTTGCCGCGCTTTTGCCGTTGATCGGCAAAGCTAAAGCGGCGGCACGATTATCCGGACGCGCCGCTTGACCCCATCGGGGCCCGTGACCTCCTCGGTCCCCGCTTGCCCTCCGGCGTCCACGGAATTTTGCCCTGCCTGGTCTTCCTTGGGCGCGGAGAGTTGCGTGCCTGGCCTTTGCGGCGCCGCCTTTTCGAATTTCGGCTTAGCCATTTCCGCCGCTTTCTCGGGGGTGACCATGATATCGCTCTTGCGTTCGCGGCCAAGCAACTGTTCGGCGCCCGCAAGCGCCTCGGCCCAGGTTTGCCCAGCCGGCTTGCAGGTGCAGGCAGGATCGAAAGTTTTCTCGAATTTCAGGGCGTTGGGCGAATCGGAATAGGGCGTGTCGCCATCGAGCGAGACGGCGGTTTTGATGTCCTGGTTCGGGGATCGCGTATAGACGCTGACCGCGGCATTCGGGCAAAGGGCCTGACAAAGACCGGTCAGTTGGCCTGGATCGCTATGTCTCGCCGATAGGCCGAGCGGGAAAAAACCGCCGTCGCAGTCGCGCACGCACAGCGCCTGTGAACCGCCCCGCGGGCGGAGGTCTTCCCCTGGCAATGGGCGGACGACCTCGATCCCCGGCTGCTGATCGAAAGGATTCGGTTCGAAGATGCCGAAAAGAGTTTCGAAAAAACCCCGCTCGCGCGGTTGGCCGGCAGCCTGGGCTTGGCCCCGGCAATTGGCATTGTAGCTTGCCATCAGCTGCCTCGCCGCTGGACTAGCGGCGGTATCCCTGCCGCCTTGGTACTGGGCAAGCCTCGCCTGCATTTGTTGAATTTGCGCGTTTAGGCCCGGGCATTGCGGCGGCGCTGCATCGAACAAAAAGAATTGGCTCCGGTCGCAGCCAAGCGCACGCGCGGATCTGATCGTGCGATCGAGTTCCGCGCGCAGTTTTTGCGCGGCGCCGCTACTTTGGTTTGAAGACGTCTGGCTGCCGCTGCCGAGCGCGGCGATCCGCGCCGCAAGATCCGCGCAACCATTGGTTTGCGGAAAGGCCGGTCTTAGGGCGAAGGCAAGGGCCGCGCCGCCCATGGCTATTTTCAAGCAGGCACAACGGGCGAACGATCCTCTACGGGCGCGGCCGGACTGCATGGACGTCCCTTGCGGCTTTTTGGGGGGTCACTTGCCAAGCGGGTCTTTGCATCGAACGATTGAATTGTGTCCTTTCGTGGCCTTACCATGACCACTACTCGTCAGGGCCATGCCCAGGACAGGACGAAATCGCAAAAACGGAAAGTTACGTCTCGCGATGACTATGTGGCGAATGAGATTATTGCACACTTCGTGTGAAGTATAGCCGCGGCCGGGCATGCTCGCCGCGCTATGAATTTCATGCGGCGTGCTGACCAGGGCCGGCCAAACTCGCCAAGGGTTATTGTCCGGCAAAGTGTGATGGCTTGAGGGACTCTTGATAAACCTCTACGCGAGCTAGTTGACACGGCCGCCGCAGGTGACATGGAACGAGCCAGGCTCAATGTCGGATCGCGGCGCATCCGTCGTGCCGGCCAACTTACCCACCGGGCCAAAGCCGTTCGAGCCGGCAAATCCGTGCGCCTTGCACCAGGCATCCGCCACGACGAGACCGCACCGCGAACCCGCCTGTAGGCATTCCTCGAAACCATAGCCATCGTTTGGCGGAATGACCAATGTCCGGCTTTCGTCCGCTCCGGCGGGAACTTCGATGGCAAGGGCCGCCAAAATTGCGCCGGCGAGGAAGAGCATGACGCGAAACAACTTGCGGAGAGTGCGGGGATCGAGCCTTGTTTTGGCGGCCGGCGGGATCGAAATCGGCATGGAAATCTCGGGAATTGGCGGGAAGCGGGAGGATATTTGGCGAAACTGCTTGAAAATTCCATTAATGCGCGGGCGAGAACTGCACCTTAGCACTAAGCTTGACCAATCGAGCAATCCGCGATCATAGTCAACCGATGTGGTGCTTGACCGGCGCTTGCCGGAGCCTCACTGGGATCACTATTTGTAACGGATAGTTGTAACGGTTAGCCTTGCCCCTGGCCAGAGCCGTAACTTCCTCGATCCAAGAGTTTGTCCTTGATGCCCCTGGCCGGAGCAGGCACAAGGGGACCCTACTCCGATGCGGCTTTATAATACGCTGACCCGCCAAAAAGAATCTTTCGCGCCGATCGATCCGGCGAACGTGCGTCTCTACGCCTGCGGCCCGACGGTTTACGATCAGTTGCACATCGGCAATGGGCGGATGCTGATCGTCTTCGACGTGCTCTTCCGCCTGCTGCGGCATGAATTCGGCGAGGCCAATGTCAGATACGTCCGCAACATCACCGACATTGACGACAAGATCAACGCCCGCGCGGCGGAGCGCGGGGGCGATATCCGCGTGCTGACGGATGAAATGACGAAGGTGTTTCACGAGGACGCCAAGGCGCTTGGCTGCTTGGCGCCAACCGCCGAGCCCCGCGCGACAGACCATATCGCCGAGATGATCGAACTCATCGAAAAGCTTATCACGATGGGTCATGCCTATGTGGCGGAAGGCCTTGTGCTGTTCGATGTGCCCTCGATGCCCGCTTACGGCAAGCTTTCGAAGCGTCCGCTCGACGAAATGATCGCGGGCGCGCGGGTCGAGGTCGCGCCTTATAAGCGCTCGCCGATGGATTTTGTCCTGTGGAAGCCTTCGAGCGCCTCCGAGCCCGGATGGGAAAGCCCTTGGGGGCGTGGCCGTCCCGGCTGGCACATCGAATGTTCGGCGATGAGCTGGAAACACCTTGGCGAGACCTTCGATATTCATGGCGGCGGCATCGACCTCCTGTTCCCGCATCACGAGAACGAAATGGCGCAAAGCTGCTCCGCCTTTGGTCATGACATTATGGCGAATATCTGGATGCACAACGGTCATCTCCAGGTCGAGGGCGAGAAAATGTCGAAGAGCCTGGGGAATTTCGTGACGATTCACGAGCTTTTGCACACCGACAAATTTGGCGGCCGCTCCTGGCCTGGCGAAGTACTGAGGCTTGCGATTTTGAAAACGCATTACCGCCAGCCGATCGATTTTACGGTAAAGGCGCTGGAGGAGGCGGAGATTAACCTCCGCAAATGGGCGGTCCAGATCGAAACACATAGTTACGGAATTGGGTTTGACGACGGATCAGGCATCGGTCTTCCGATTGGCGACGTATCAGGCAGTGGATACGGAGGCGGAGTTGTGCTCTTCCAGGACGTAGTGGACGCACTGGAAGATGACCTTAACACGCCGTTCGCGTTGACCCTCATTCATGAGATTTGCGACAAAAGTCAGCTGGACTCGGCTCTGAAACTGATTGGGATCGACCTTGGCGGTTATTCGCAGCAGGTCGAAGACAAAAAGGTTCATGCGGTAGACGCGTTGGCCGTGACCTCGCTAATCTCCGCCCGCTCGAAGGCGCGCGCAGCAAAAATCTGGGCCGAGTCGGACCGCATCCGCGATGAACTTGCAGCCATGGGCATCGCGCTAAAAGACAACAAGGATGGCACGACTTCATGGGAGCCAAAGCGATGAACGCAAGCGCCTTCCCAAAGCCGTCGCTGCGGCCGTACCTCCCATCCGACCTCCCGCTCCTTGCCGAGATCCGGTTTGCCGCGATCGAGGAATTGACTGTTGACGATTACGACGAGGCGCAGCGCCGCGCCTGGGCCTCGGCCGCCGATGACGACGAGGCGTTTGCGCAGACTCTCGAACGATGTTTAACTCTCGTCGCGCTGATTGGCGACGGCCCGGTTGGTTTTATCGCCATGCAAAAGGATGGCCTGATCGATCAGCTTTATGTCCACCCAGCCGTCGCCCGTTCCGGCGTTGCGAGCGCTCTTGTTGATGCGATCGAAAAACTCGCCGCGTCGCGGGGCGCGGCCACGCTCGTGACTGACGCCAGCGACACCGCGAAACCTTTCTTCGAGGCGCAGGGCTATCAGGCGGTGCATCGCAATACGATCGAGATCGATGGCCACTGGCTCGGCAATACGCGCATGAAGAAAGTACTCGCGCCAAAACCCAGGCAATACGGGCGCCAATGACCCGCGAAAGACTCACTCTTTTCGACACGACCTTGCGGGACGGCGCGCAAATGGCGGGCGTCGATTTCTCGCTTGCCGACAAACGCCATATCGCGGCGCTGCTCGACGGGCTCGGAGTCGATTATATCGAGGGCGGCTATCCCGGCGCCAATCCGCTCGACACGGAATTTTTCGCGCAACGGCCCAAGCTAAAGGCCGCGCGTTTCACCGCGTTCGGCATGACCAAAAGGGCGGGCCGCTCCGCCGCCAACGATCCAGGCCTCGTGAGTCTCTTGAAAGCCGACGCCGATGTCATCACCTTCGTGGCAAAAGCCTGGGATTTTCATGTTCATGTGGTGCTCGGCTGCACGCTGCAAGAGAACCTCGAAAACATTCGCCAGTCGATCGAGGCGGCGGTTTTGAGCAGCCGCGAGGCGATCCTCGATTGCGAGCATTTTTTTGATGGCTATAAAGCCAACCGCGACTATGCGCTGTCCTGCGCGCTTGCCGCCCATGCGGCAGGGGCCAGATGGGTCGTTCTTTGCGACACCAATGGCGGAACGCTCCCGCATGAGATCGAAAAAATTGTCGAGGAGGTTGCCGCGCATGTGCCGGGCTCGCACATCGGCATTCATGCGCACGACGACACCGGCAACGCGGTCGCCAATTCGCTGGCCGCCGTTCGCGCGGGCGCGCGCCACATTCAAGGCGCGTTGAACGGGCTTGGCGAGCGCTGCGGCAACGCCAATCTCGTCTCGCTGATCCCAACGCTTTTGTTGAAGCGCGATTTTTCGGAAAAATTCGAAATCGGCGTGACGCCGGAAAGGCTCGCGACGCTCACCAAGGTCAGTCACACGCTCGACGAATTGCTCAATCGCGCGCCGAACCGCCACGCGCCCTATGTCGGCGCCTCGGCTTTCGCGACGAAGGCCGGCATCCATGCCTCGGCGGTGATGAAGGAGCCAAAAACCTACGAGCATGTCGTGCCGGAGGCGGTAGGCAACAAGCGCAAGCTGCTAGTGTCGGACCAAGCGGGAAAATCGAACATCCTTGCCGAACTGGAGCGAATCGGGGTGCGTCTCGATAAAGACGATTTCCGGGTCGCGCATCTGCTCGACGAGGTCAAGCAAAAAGAGGCGCTTGGCTACGCCTATGAGGGCGCGGATGCCTCGTTCGAGCTGCTCGCCCGCCGGATTCTCGGGCAGGTGCCGGAATATTTCGAGGTCGAACGGTTTCGCGTCGATGTCGAGCGCCGCCACAACGCGCGGGGCGAACTGGTCTCGGTGGCCGAGGCGGTCGTCAAGGTCAACATCGATGGCGAAACCCTGATCTCGGCGGCCGAAGGCGAAGGACCCGTCAACGCCCTCGATCTCGCGCTGCGAAAAGATCTCGGCAAATATCAGCGCTTTATCGAAGACCTCGAGCTCGCCGATTTTCGCGTCCGCATTTTTCAGGGCGGAACCGACGCGGTGACGCGGGTTTTGATCGAGTTTCGCGACGCGTCCAAAGAGAGCTGGTCGACGGTTGGAGTCTCCGCCAATATCATCGACGCCTCGTTTCAGGCGCTGACCGACGCGATCACTTATAAGCTTCTCAAATCCGGCGCGCTATAAAAGGAATCTGGAATTTTCAGGGATTCCCTTGCGTAGTGGTTTAAGCCCGCATCCGCCGGATGACGCACTCTGTTATCCGGCGGATGTCGGTTAGGGCGTCACGGAACCTCGCGCGCGTCCACCGCGCACCCGGCAGGAACAGCCGTTGCCGACCCAGGACGCGGTGTAAAGCTGGCAAATCTTCGCGGGCGTGGAGCAGTAGTTCCCCACTTGCCCCGTCGCCACGCTCCGGCCCGTCACGAGAGGCGCGGCAGCGCGGTTATAGCGATAATTGGGATAGTTATAGCCATAATAGGGGTAGTCATATCCATAGCCCCAATAGGGATAATTCCAGGCGCCCCAGCCCAAGCCAAGGCCCGCATAAGCCGGCCACCAGCCGCCGCCCCAGCGATTCCAACCCCGATTCCAAGCCCAGCGATTCCAGCCCCAGCCGCGATTCCAGCCCCAGCCCCCGCGCCAGCCACGATTCCAACCGCTCCCAGCAAAGCCGCCGCGATTCCACCCCTGATTCCAGCCGCCACCGCCAAAGCCGCCTCCACGGAAACCGCCTCCGCCGCCAATGGCTCCGCCGCCAAAGCCGCCGCCTCCGCCGCCAATGCCTCCGCCACCGCCGCCAAAGCCGCCGCCACCGCCGCCAAAGCCG
>JBQTKC010000049.1:0-9335 GCA_052386575.1 Beijerinckiaceae bacterium | reverse complement strand
CATCCGGTCTCGTTTTCGATCTTTGCCTCGTTTCGACGGCGCGGCGCGCGCGCGAGACATTCAACATGATATTGCGTGAATTGCCGCGACAACCGGCATGGGAATTCGAAGCTTCGCTATACAACGCCGGCGTTGACACCCTGCGGGAACTGCTTGCGCAAGCACCAGGCTGGGTAAAAACCTTGGCCATCGTCGGCCATAATCCAGGCCTTGGCGAATTCGCGCGTTTTCTCGTGCGCGGCGGGGAAGGCGCCGTGCCGCGCCATTTCCCGGCGCCATGCCTGGCGGTGATCGGCTTCCCGTGCGGTGATTGGGCCGAGGCCTGCGCCGGTGGCGGCCGCCTGGATCGTTTCGTGAATTTTTCCAGCTTGCCGGCGGATAATCCTTCCGGGCGGTAGAATGAGAACGGCCGTGATCGGCCGGTTGGTTTGGCGAAACAAGGGGGCGCCTCCGGCGCAATCCCGCGCCCCGGCACATGATTTTTTTGCGTCGAATATGACGAAAACGCGTTACGTGGCTACACTTCAGAGCTGAAAACCTGGTTTTCCCTCTGGTGGCGCACGCTTGGCGCGCTTCATGTCCGGCACATGTCCGGGAAAAAGGTGCCCAACTTGTGACCGAAAGCAGCTAAGACGGAATTTAGACCCCACCGGAAGGCCGCGACATGCCGCCGAAAAAGCCACTGCAAACCGTGTACGCAAAGGCCTTCCTTAATATGGCCCGTGACTACGCCGATGCAGCGAACGAGCTTTTTATGATAGCGGACGCCAGACCGAAAATTCAGGGTCGTCACCTACCCTTGAGCAGCCCGCTCTATTTTTTATATAGTCTTGCCGCCGAGTTGGCCCTCAAGGCTTTCTTGGGAGCCAAGAATATTCCAACCCCTGAGAGACACGAGTTCGCTAAACTTTACGCGAAAAGTCGCAGTGCCGGGCTAGTGATAGATAAAAGGTTTGAAATTGAAAATCTCATGTCATTCTTGGAGTCCGGGAACAAAAAACAGGGTTTTCGCTATTTTAATTTGGAGTCATGCACGCAGCCTGAATTGTCATGGGTCCGCGAAGGTATCCCGGAATTGATTCGGGCTGTCGAGCCGCATGTGCAGGGCCATATCCATATCGGACCGCCCGGCGCGAAGATGACACTCTCCTTTTCGAAGCCTACGTTAAAGCCCGGTGTGAGGCCGAAAACCGACGGCTCCCCAGCGTGATCTCCCCCCGTGCCGGGCGCCCTCGCCGCCACGAAATGCACTCGAAAGCCGGTTTGTCTTGTCGCTGATCGCCAACCTCCTGTTTGAAGCCCGCGCCGCGGCGCAAGCCCTCATCGAGTTAACGGCGGGCCCGCATGTTCGTCTCGGCGTCACCGGACTTTCGCGCGCCGGAAAAACGATCTTCATCACGGCGCTCATCGACAATCTTCTCAAAGCGGCAAGCCCGGCCTTGCGCGGGAGGAAAAATTCCTTGCCCGTGTTCCGGGTTCACGCCGAGGGACGGCTTCTCGGCAGCATGCTCGAGCCGCAACCCGACGATGCCGTGCCGCGCTTTTCCTATGAGGATCACATTGCCGCCCTGATTGGTCCAAAAGACCGTCCCGGGGAACGCCATTGGCCGCAATCGACAAGGCGCATTTCCGAGCTGCGGCTATGCCTTGTTTTCGACCAAAAAATCGGCGCGCGGCCCGGGCACCAATCGCTGACCATTGACATTGTCGATTATCCGGGCGAGTGGCTGCTCGATTTGCCGCTCCTTGGCAAATCCTTTGGCCAATGGTCGCGCGAAGCGTTCATTGCCTCGGCGAAGGTCGCGAGAGCGCCGCTCGCGGCGAAATGGCGCGCTTTTGCCGCCAGCAGCGATCCGCGCGCCATGGCCGATGAAGAGCGGGTTCGCCGGGAGGCCGAACTTTTCACCAATTATCTGCGCGCCTGCCGTGCCGACGAAAATCACTTTTCCAGCCTGCCGCCGGGCCGTTTTCTAATGCCTGGCGATCTCGATGGCTCTCCTGCCCTTACTTTCGTGCCGCTCGCAATCGAGGACGGCCAAATCTATCCGCCGGGCTCGCTCGCGACGATGATGGAACGGCGCTACGAGGCCTATAAGACGCATGTGGTCACGCCGTTTTTTCGCGACCATTTCGCCAGGCTCGACCGCCAGATCGTCCTTGTCGACGCGCTCGCCGCATTGAACGCGGGACCGGCCGCGATGCGCGACCTCGAAACCGCTCTTACCGACGTTCTCGCCGCGTTTCGCGTGGGGCGCGGCAATCTGTTGTCGGCCTTGTTCCGGCCGAAGATCGACAAGATTCTGTTCGCCGCGGCGAAGGCCGATCATTTGCACCACACAAGCCACGACCGGCTCGAGGCGATTTTGCGGAATCTCACCAAGAGAGCCATCGCCCGCGTCGAATCGGTTGGCGCCGAGGTCGATGTCATCGCGCTCGCGGCGGTTAGGGCAACGCGCGAGGGCAAGGCCGGCGCCCCCGGCGAGCCGGCGCTAGATGCCGTCATCGGCACGCCGCTTGAGGGCGAGCGGATCGGCGACGAAATATTCGATGGACAATCGGAGGCGGCGATTTATCCAGGCGAACTCCCAATTGATCCCGCAGCGGTGTTTCGCGACGCTCCGCGCATCAAGCAAAATGAAATCGACTACCGCTTCGTCCGTTTCCGTCCTCCCGTCCCGGCCCGGACAAACGATGACTTGGCTCTGCCGCCGCCGCATATCAGGCTCGACCGCGCGCTTCAGTTTCTCCTCGGCGACCGGCTCGGCTAAAGACCCCGGCAAAGGCTTGCTTTGATGATTGACCAGACAAGAGTTTTGCCAGTACGAGGTGACCGCCAAGCGCCGCGGCAAGAGATTAGCGAGGTTTAGGGTGGCCGTTGAACCAAAGCCTCGCCCGCGTGCGTTCCGTCTCGGTACGATAACTCCGGAGCCCGGCGCGGCGGCCGCGAAAGAGGCCGTCGTGATCGAAACCACGGCCGATCCCTACGAGGCCGAGGCGGCAGCTCTTCTGGCTGGCCGCGATGCCGGCGAAGAGGCGGTTGAAGCGGCGCAGAAACAAGGGGTCGCGGCCCGCTCGCTATTGTCTTGGGGCGGTCTCTTTTGGTCGGCCGCGGGGGGTCTCGTTGCGCTCGCTTTCGGGCTCTGGCTGACCCGCCTCATCGAAGATCTTTTTTCCCGGTCGTCTGCCTTCGGCGTCGTTGGTCTTCTACTCGCAGGTGTCGCAGGCACCGCGCTTTTCGTTCTCGCCGCACGGGAAATCGGCGGTATTCTGCGCCAGCGCCATATCGCGGAACTTCATATTGGACTTGCCCGCGCGCGCGAAAAGGACGACTTTAAAGAGGCACGGCGCCTCGTTAGGGATCTTTCCGCGCTCTATTCCACGAGGCCCGATACGGCGCGCGCGCGCGCTGAATTGCGCGGCCTCGCGCGGGACATCGTCGACGGGCGCGATCTCATCGACATTGCCGAACGCACGCTCGTCGAGCCGCTTGACTTGGACGTGCGGCGCGAAATCGCGAGCGCGGCAAAGCGGGTGTCCGTGGTGACGGCACTTGCGCCCCGCGCGATCATCGACGTCGTCTTCGTCGCGGCGCAGGCGATCAGGCTTATCCGGCGCATCGCGGTGATTTATGGCGGGCGGCCGGGCTTGCTCGGCTTTCTCAAGCTCTTGCGTTCGATTTTCGCGCATATCGCGATCACCGGGGGTATGGCCGTGGGCGACAGCCTCATCCAACAGTTCGTCGGCCACGGGATCGCCGCGAAATTGTCGGCGAGGCTCGGCGAAGGCGTGCTCAACGGACTCCTGACGGCGCGCGTCGGACTTTCCGCCATGGCCGTCTGCCGGCCGCTGCCATTTGGAACAAGGAGGGCGCCAAACGTAGCCGATGTCGCGCCTTTTTTGTTCAGCAAGGCAGAGAACAAGGTTTGAGGAGGAGCGCGGCCACGCGCGCGCGGTTCGGCAAGTCCGCCGCGATGATCGCCGCGCGCGAGGCTTTTTCCCGATTGCCGTTCGCGGCCCTCCATGGTAGCTGCCGCCATGCTCGAAGGCCTCCCCCCGAACCGCGCCGCGCATGTCATGCGTCTTTCCTGCGGCGAGGCGGCGGCGCGCGGCATCGCGGACATTATTGTCGAGACTTTTGATCCGGCCACGACCGCCGCCGCGGCCTTCGAAGAAGCCCCCAGCACAAGCGGCTCGAACAATTCTCCCTGGATCGTCGAGGCCTATTTTGGCGCCCCGCCCGATGAGGCAAATGTACGCGCCCTCGTCGCCATTGTCGCGGGCGATGCCGCCGCTCGCGCGGCAACCTTTGGCCTTGTCGATGAACGAAATTGGGTTGCCGCTTCCCTCGAAGGGCTAAAACCAGTGCGCGCGGGACGATTCCTCGTTCATGGCGCGCATGGGCGCGGCGCGGTCAAGGCCAATGACATCGCAATCGAGATCGAGGCCGCGCTCGCTTTCGGCACCGGGCACCATGGTTCGACGCGAGGCTGCCTCCACATGCTGGAGCTCGTCGCCCGCAAGCGGTGGCCCGGTGCGATCCTCGATCTCGGCACTGGCTCCGGCATCCTAGCCATCGCGGCGGCCAAATTGTTCAAGCGGAAGGTTTGCGCCGGGGATATCGATCCTGTTTGCGTGCAAGCGGCCTCGGTGAACGCTGAACGCAACCGCGTTGCAAGCTGCGTTCGTCCAGTGCAAGCGAACGGAGCCGCGCATATTCAATTTCGGGAAAGTGCGCCCTTCGATCTGATTTTGGCGAATATTCTCGCCCGTCCGCTGCGCGATCTCGCGCCGCAAATTGCAAGACTTACGGCGCCCGGGGCGGACATTATCCTCTCCGGCCTCATCGCGCGCGATGCTGCCGGCGTCGCCGCCGCCTATCGGATGCAAGGCATCGCCCTTTCGCGGCGGATCGACTTCGACGGCTGGGCGACATTGCTGATGCGGCGCCGCGGCCGCAAGCGCCAAGAGCCCTAAAGCGTCTTCATTCGCGCGGCCGCAAGCCGCAGACGCGCGATTGTCAGGCTTCGCAATCCGGCCACGTCGAACCCCAACACGACAACAGCGTAGACGGCTACCCCTGTGCCGATCTGTTCGATGAGTGTTGCAAGTCCAGGCTCCTGGCCGCGCATGGGGAGAACAAACGCCGACATCAAGGCATTGGCGAGAACCGTGACCGCGAGATCGCGCATGCGCGGCCATTGCCGTTTCGCCTGGCTTGCGATGCCGGTCAGCACGATGAGCGCGACGAGCATCGCGCCGGCCTGGGCGATGGCGAGGTTGGATGCGCCGCCACCCCTGGGCAAAAACAAGAGCAGCAGAGGATCGGCGGCGCAAGCGGCCAAGGCCGCGGCAATCAAAGGCGCGGTTTTTTTCTCGATCTGAAACACTGGATTTATGGCATATTGAATCATGGCCATGGCGAAGAGGCCGGTCATCATCAAAGGCAAGAGCAAGTCGAAACTGCCCCGGAATGCCTCTGGCACGGCCAATTGCTCAATCGAGGGAAGGATCAGCCAAAGCCCCGTGCATGCCGGCAAGACCATCGCGATAACGATTGTCATGTTGCGGGCGATCTGCCGCCTCCCCTGCGCTGGACCGTGCAACTCGTGGGTGGCGACCGCGATCTGAAACAACACTATATCGAGGGCCGAGCCAATCGCCTGGATCGCCTTGGTGCCAAAATCATAGGCCAATGAAAATTGTCCGGTTTCGGAAAATCCATCGAGAATCGCGAGGATCGAGCGATTGGCGAGCGGGATTGCAAGGTAAAGCAGATTGGCGGCGACGATAGGCAAGCTATAGGCCATCAGCGAACGGGCAATAAAAAGTCGCGCAAGCGGGGGTTTCGACGCCGGATCGTGCAGGGCCGCGCGCGCGGTGACAACCGATCCGCCAAGACTGACGATTGCGCCGATAAGTGTCATCTTGGCCGAGCCAAACAGGAAGGCGCCGCCGCCCATGAGAACGAAAGCCACTATGTTTTTGACGAGAACGAGCCTGGTAAAAAGACGATCATCGAAGCGGGCGCGAACCAGCGCGGCGTGATAATCGAAAAGCCCGTTGGCGGCGGCGGCGCCAAGCGCGAGCGCGATCAAACCGTAGGATAATGTAAACTCGATGCCGGTGAAGAAAAGAAGGCCCGCGCCGGCCGCAAGTCCGGCACCGATGAAGGCAAAGCTAAAATCGAGCGTCGCCCGCAGCGCCGGCTCCTCATCGCCTATCCGTTTTGAATAAAAGCGCGTGGCCCCAAGCCGGATCCAATCAAAAAAGCCGGTCTGCACGAAGATCGCGGTCGCGTAGGCGAGGGCAAACCGGCCATATTCCTCGGGGCCAAGAAATTTCGCGACTAAAAGCCCGATCGCGAAATTAAATAGGATATTGCATAAAGAGACGAGGAAAACCGTCATCGAAGGAGCGAGCCAGGCCGTGGCGCGGACGCATGGGTACAGACGCGGACCAGGGCTCTATTCGGGGCCAAAAGCGGCGCGGCGTCGGGGACGGGCATCGAAACAAGGTTATTCATTATCGCGGTGAATTTTTCCTGAACCGAATCTGCAAATTTGTCGTCGCTATCCATACGATCTCGCGTTAAATTTACGAAACTCGCCGAACGGCCTCGCGTCCGCTAGGCCTTGGCGCTTTTCCCCAATGTCGGACCGAGAAGGGCGGACGATGCATGATGTCTCGCTTCCCGCTGCCGCGCTTGCAGGCCTTTTATCATTCTTGAGCCCTTGCGTGCTGCCGCTGGTTCCGCCGTATTTGACGTATATTGCCGGAACGACGATCGAGGAGGTCGCCATCCGCCGCGATGCCCGCGCGCGGCGCGCCATTCTTTTCGCGGCGGTGCTTTTCATCCTTGGTTTTTCCACCGTTTTCGTTGGCCTCGGCGCGACGGCCTCGGCTTTTGGTGAGTTGCTGCGCCAATATTTCGTGACGCTTTCGCTTCTCGCCGGAGTTGCGATCATCGCGATGGGCTTGCATTTTTTGGGCGTTTTCCGGTTCGCTCTTCTTTATCGCGAAGCCCGGGCCGTCGTGCAAAAGCCGGCCGGGATTTGGGGCGCTTACGTCATGGGGCTGGCCTTCGGCTTCGGTTGGACCCCTTGCATTGGCCCCATTCTCGCGGCCATTCTCGCGGTTGCCGCGTCGGAGGAGACAGTCGGCAAGGGCATCGCGCTGCTCGCCGCCTACTCGGCCGGGCTCGGCCTGCCGTTTTTGCTGGCGGCGCTGGCAATCGAAACATTTCTTCGCGTCAACAAGAAGTTGCGGCCCTATTTTGGCGCGATCGAGCGGCTCATTGGCGTTCTACTCGTGGCAACGGGAATTGCCTTTTTGACCGGATCGATCCAGGATCTTTCGTCCTGGCTGCTGCAGAGCTTTCCGGGCCTCGCCAATTTGGGATAGCTTAGAAAATGATCGCTTCTAGATGGATCGCAGGGCATTGGACGATTGCTCATGAACACAGCCTTTCAACACGCGGTTTTGCCTTGGATTGTCGCCTTCGCGACAGTTCCGATGTCTGCGCTCGCCGAGAACGAGCTCTCGAACGAGGAGCTGTACGAGATCACTCTCGACATAGACAATGACAGCAAGATGGATCGGGCCGTATTGGTGCGGCATCCCGAAGGCGCGCAAGCGGACCTCTACATCTACTTGGGGGCCGGCGATGAAAAGCTCGATCTTTCGCGCAAGCCGTCATTTCTCAAGAAGGACCTCATTGAGGAAGGACTTATTTCGCTCGAAAGCAAGGGCAAGGGATCGCTGCTCGTCCATTACGGCTGTGGGGGATGCAGCAATGATTATGAGACGACCCTCACGATCGTCCATCGCGGCGGCGAATTTCTGGTCGCCGGCTTCACCTTCGGCTGGGACACGCGGAACGGCGTAGGCAGTTGCGACATCAACTTTCTCACGGGGAAGGGCGTCGCGTCGGAAGGGCTGGGCGAGGACAAACATATCAAACAAATCAAGGAGAAATTCACGCCCGTGAAGCTCGCGGATTGGTCGGATGATAAGTTCAAGTTCCCCAAGGCCTGTAAAGAAAGCGTGGCTCCGCCGGGCTGACGCAAGCGGCAAAACAGGCCACGCTCCTCAGTTCGCTCGCATGCCCATTTTCTTGCCCGAAAGAAAGTATGCCGCCAGGGTACCCGGATTTCCTTTGCCAAAATTTCCAGCCGATGACGGCGAGGCCGATCGGCCAAAACACGAGCGCCCCAAACCACCGCGAGAATTTCGACGCGCTTCCCTGGCTCTCCCGTCGCGCATCCACGCCGCTCCGTCTCCGCCGCGCGATCGGCGCAGCGGCGTTGAGTGGCGCTCCAGGGATATGTTCGGATTTCCCATTGCCGGGGTTTGAGAAGCGGAAATTCCCAAGCTATCCGGGAGGGCGCGCCAGGCTGACGCGGCGCTTGCCACGCCCCTTCCGCCAGGCATGACGCCGGTTGCAGCATCGGCCGTATCTCCCATATAAAGATTTCGTGAAAGGTAGAAGTGATGCCGCAAATCACCGTCTATACGACGGCCACCTGCCCTTATTGCCTCCGGGCCAAGGACTTGTTGCGCAAGAAGAAACTCGCTTTCACCGAAATCGCGGTGGATGACGACCTTTGGGCGCGCAGGAACATGATGGAAAGGGCGCACGGCCGGATGAGCGTTCCGCAAATCTTTTTCGACGACATTCATATTGGCGACTGCGACGAGCTGCACGAACTTGACCGCGATGGCAGGCTCGACAAGCTTTTGGCCGGCGGAGTGCAATGATCAAATTTGCCTTGCTTTGCGCGCGCGGCCATGAATTCCAGAGCTGGTTCCAGAGCGGCGAGGCTTTCGACACGCAGGTCGAGTCCGGCCTCGTCCTTTGCCCGCATTGCCAGGCGGCGGAAGTGACGAAAGCCGTCATGGCGCCAGCGATCGCGAGCGGGGGCGAGGCGAAGCGCGCCAAAATTCCGGCGCAATCGCAGTCGCAGACCAAGGTCGCGCTTCTCGATCGGCACGATCTGCAGTCGCGGGCAATGATCAGAGCATTTCGCAAACGGCTTTTCGAACAGGCCGACGATGTTGGCACCCGCTTCGCCGAGGAGGCGCGCAAGATTCATGAAGGCCGCGTCCCCGAGCGGGCGATCCATGGCCAGGCGAGTATCGACGATGCCCGCGCCTTGATCGAGGAAGGCGTGCCGGTTTTGCCGGTCCCGCCTTCGCTGGAGGAGTATGATTAGAGCGGACTCCGGTCAAGCTGTATCATATCCGCGGGCTTTGAAGTAGTTTTGGCATTCGGCGGGCTTGAAGATGCCGGCGCAGGCGTCGAGCGCGCGCATCAAGCCGGCGGCGGTTCGCTCCGC
>JBQTKC010000048.1:0-5186 GCA_052386575.1 Beijerinckiaceae bacterium | reverse complement strand
TGATCACGATCGTATCGTGCTCGGTTGGTTTTCGTCCACATCGGCGGCTCCTCCTCGAATCAGGCCGCCTCCCTTGAATCACAAATGATTCATATGATTCAACAACTTTCGAGACGGACACTTAGCGTTGTGGGCCAGCCCGGTCATGGCGGGGCCCCCGCCAGGTTCAACCGCCATTACGGTCTACTTGTGTATTCACAACAACCCGAATGGCAATTATCTTCACACGTATAACTCTGACGATAATATCAAGTTTACTCCCTTCGAAACCTCTCCCAACGTATCGGCCAACCTAGTCTCAGACCGCAGTGTACCTGGGGGGTTCTTTTGGACGCCGAAAGCAGTAATACTGCATTGTGCCACATCGGAGTGCACGTTAGGAATTGACGTTGCCAATTCCTCTGGTTCTAATGTCTTTTCTAGTGGTATTCCCGTTAAAATTATAACTACGATCGGTCCAGACTCCGGTTTTCTGGAAATTTTCGAGGCCCCTACCTACCCTCAGAATCTTAGCGATATTCGCACTGCTACTTTTGGACCCCCGCCAACTAAGTGCCTAGACTCTCCAAAATAGGGCCCGGGAGAGCTTTCTTCATGGGTAAAGAAGGGCAGGGGCCGAAGCCGCGGCTCGATGCCGTCCAGAGCCGGGTCTTCGGCGCCTTGCGCAAGGCCGTCGCCAAGCTGACTGGCTATGAGATCGAATCGATCTCGGTCGAGGACCGCTTCGAGGAAGATCTGGCGATCGACTCCCTGCAGAAGCTCATGGTGCTGTTCGAGGTGACGCGGGAGATCGATCCCAAACGGGAGGACTTGGGCTGCATCTATGCCGTCCAAACGCTTGCCGATGCGGTCGAGGCCCTCACCCATTCACAGGCCGAGAAGAATGCGCCGCACCAGCCAATCAGGTCGCTGCGGTAGGTTAGAAGGAGCGCGCTTTCCTTGGCGCGGAACGCACGCTTGCGCGCGTTCGGATCGAGGAGCGCCTTGCGCAGCCTGATCGATTTTGGCGTGACTTCCACGAGCTCGTCGTCCTCGATATAGGCGAGCGCCTTTTCGAGCGTCATTCTTATCGGCGGCGTCAGGCGGACCGCCTCGTCCTTGCCGGCGGCGCGGATGTTGGTCAGCTGCTTTCCCTTCAAAACATTGATTTCCAGGTCGTTATCCCTTGTGTGCTCGCCCACGATCATGCCGCGATAGACCTTGCAGCCGGGCTCGATCATCATCGGGCCGCGATCCTCGAGCTTCCACATCGCATAGGCGACCGATTCGCCGTCGTCGTTCGAAATCAAAACGCCGGTGCGCCGCCCGACAATCTCGCCCTTCCAAGGGGCGTAGGCGAAAAACAGCCGATTCATGACCGCGCTGCCGCGGGTATCGGTCAAAAGCTCGCCCTGATAGCCGATGAGCCCGCGGGTCGGCGCGTGAAAGACAAGGCGCAGGCGATTCCCCCCGGAAGGCCGCATCTCGATCATTTCTGCCTTGCGCCCGGCCATCTTTTGCACGACGACGCCGGAATGTTCCTCGTCGACGTCGATGACCACTTCCTCGATTGGCTCCAAAAGCTCGTTCGTGGCCTCGTCCCGCTGCAACACCACCTTTGGCCGCGATACGCCGAGCTCGAACCCCTCGCGGCGCATGGTCTCGATCAGGATCGCAAGCTGCAATTCGCCGCGCCCCGAGACGACATAAGAGTCGGATCCTGGCGAATCCTCGACACGCAAGGCGACATTGCCTTCGGCCTCCCGGTAGAGCCGGCTGCGGATTACGCGGCTCGTGACTTTTTCGCCTTCGGTTCCGGCGAGCGGCGAATCATTCACCAGGAACGTCATCGACAAGGTCGGCGGATCGATCGGCTGCGCCTGCAAAGGCTCGGCGACCCCGGGCGCGCAAAGCGTGTCGGCGACATTGAACTTTTCGAGCCCGGCGATCGCGACGATGTCGCCCGCTTCCGCCTCTTCGATCGGGGTGCGTTCGATGCCTCTGAATGCCAGGATCTTGGAAACCCGCCCCTGTTCGACCACATTGGCCTTGCGGTCCAAGACCTGCACGCTTTGACCCGGTTTTACGGAGCCAGCGTATATCCGCCCGGTGATGAGCCGCCCAAGGTAGGGATTGGCTTCGAGCAATGTGCCGAGCATCCGGATCCCGCCGCCGCCCGTGGTTGGCGGCGGGACATGCTTTAAGACAAGATCAAACAGCGGCGCCATGCCTTCCCTCGGGCCATCCAGGCTGGCGGCCATAAAACCCTGTTTCGCCGAACCGTAAAGGATCGGAAAATCGAGCTGTTCGTCGGTGGCGTCGAGCGCCGCGAAAAGATCGAACACCTCGTTTACGACCTCGCTTGCCCGCGCGTCCGATTTGTCGACCTTGTTCACCGCGACGATCGGCTTGAGCCCGATCTTGAGCGCCTTGCCGACGACGAACTTGGTTTGCGGCATCGGTCCCTCCGAAGCATCGACGAGGACGATCGCGCCATCGACCATCGACAAGATGCGCTCCACCTCGCCGCCGAAATCGGCGTGGCCCGGCGTATCGACGATATTGATCCGCGTGTCCTTCCAGGCAACCGAGGCTGCCTTGGCTAGGATCGTGATCCCGCGCTCCTTTTCGAGATCGTTCGAATCCATGACCCGCTCGGCGACCCGCTGATTCTCGCGAAAAGCGCCGGATTGCTGGAGCAGACGGTCGACGAGCGTCGTCTTGCCGTGATCGACGTGAGCTATGATGGCGATATTGCGCAGCTTCATTTTCATGCCTGAATAATATTTGCCGCGTCGGGACGGCCTGCCGGCCGTACCCAATCCAGACGACGTTCTATTGAGAGATGGCGTTATTTTAAAGAATGTCAGCCAGCCCACGGCGCGGGGCGGCATCTTCGCGCTTGCAGCATCCCTTATACTAAACAACGGGGGCCGGAAACCAGTCATCGGTTTCGGACATTCAGCGCATTCGCCCGCGCCAAGCTCAAGCGAACCCCGAGCCGCAAATCCCGCGTCGTTGCCTTCTGGAAACAGGCCGAATTGCCCTTCTGATTTTATTTATTTGTTAAAGATCGTTAATTCGCCATCAATTCGCATATGTGTAAAAAACTGAATGATATTTGAGAGCAATCGATAAGTTACTGGATGATAGAATTTCTTGGATGAGGATTTGGCGAGCCCTGGCACGCTATTCCGCGTTGCCGCGTAACAGCTAAACACGAGGCACACCGTGATCAACATCGGATTATTATCCATTAGCGGGGCTCTGCTTGCCTTTGGTCTTTCCACCGCGCCCGCCGCCGCGCAGCCTATCCTACCCGATCTCATTATCACCAACATCTCGATGAGTCCCGCAAAACCAACAAGCGGCCAAGCAGTCACCTTCACCGCGACAATCAAGAATCAAGGAACAGCTGCCACGCCGAGCGGCGTCAGCATCGGAGTCTACTTCTTCGTTGACGGAAATCCGGCAAGCACCTCGGACAATAACACAATTTCACTCGCGCCGGGAGCATCTGTCGCTCTCGCCGCAAACCAGGGTCCCGGGGACGGTAAATCCGGAGGATCTTCGACATGGCTCGCTTCCGCGGGAACCCACACCGTGCTAGCAAAGGTTGACCCTGTGGGCCGTATTACTGAAAGCAATAAGTCGAACAATTCGCTGAGCAGCACTATTACCATCCCTCTCACCCCTCCAGCTTATGAAATCGGCGATCGTGTCAAAGTCACTGCGAATCTCGCCGTCTATGCAACAGCCTCAACCTCAGCAACAATTCTCGGTAACCAAAAAGCCGGTTCCTTTGGCACCGTCACCGGCGGTCCCATCACCTCCAGCAAATTCGTTTGGTGGAATATCTCCTATGACATTGGCGCAAGCGGGTGGAGCATCCAAGACTACCATGCCGAGGTGAGTTCCATCCCCACCGTCACTCTTACTGCAAACCCAACCTCAATAACCTCTGGCGGCTCGTCAACTCTCACGTGGAGCAGCACCAACGCCACATCATGCACAGGCACCGGCTTCACCGCGGGAGGCAAATCAGGTAATGCGACCGTCTCTCCGGCTGTTTCAAAAACCTACTCCATCACCTGCACCGGCACGGGTGGAACGGGGGACCCGTCGTCGACAACTATTACAGTGTCTGCAACACCACTTACGCCACTGCACTGCCCCAGTGGCGGGTTTAGCGGTTTAACTATAACAGATGGGACAAAAAATGATTTGCGGGAAAGTTGCACCATAAACGGTAATTTAGTCATCGGAGGGACTGGAACCAATGCCTCACAGCTAAACGTCGGACAAAGTATAGTGCTGACCGTGGCGGGCAACGTCAATTTGTCAGGCTCTGGGGCGCTGAGCGTCAATGGTGGAACACTTGCCTTGGCCAACCAGTACAATTTTCAGTGGAATATCAATGCGGCCGACAATTCTAATATATCCATGCTCAATGGAAAGGTAACCACAAATGCGTTGGGAACGCGTAACCTGACTTCGAACTTAAATGCTATAGGCAACGCCAAAATACAGGTCGTAAATTCTACTTTGAATCGGAATAATAACTGGCTGCTAGCCAAAATGGGCGGCAGCTCAAGTCTCAGCGATACAAACTCGACAGTTCCTACCGAGATCTATTTAAATGGGCAAAATTCGGTGAGCATAACAGGGAATCAAAGCAAGCATGGTCTCCACTTGGATTTTCCTTCAGGCTCATCCGGTTCGCTCACTCTCCCCAATACATCAACGTATTATACGTGGTCTGCCGGTAACTCTACAGGCTTGGATGTCGGATGGGATCTCACGGTGACAAATGCCCAACCAGGCCTTTCAATTGAGTCCCATGCCAACTCCAATTGGACCATTATCGGAGCCAACGTTTCAAAAAAGGAAGTCAGCATTTCGCTTAATCTAGATCCAGCCACGGCCCCCACCGGTCTTGTGACGTTGAGTGAGCTTCCCCTAGGGATCGTAGGAGCCGGCACGCCGTTTTCCCTCACGTTCCCCTGGAGCAGTCAGCCGCAGTTAACGCTTAAAAATGTGAACCTCGGTCCGCTTGCCTGGCAGATCTACGTTGGCAGTGGCTCGGCTCCCGTCGACGCGCAAATTTCTAACTCCGCCATAAACGAGATTGGAGTTCTCGCTGGCAATGTGACTGTAACCAACTCCACGCTACAGCTTGCAGAGTTAGATTCCGTTGGACCGAAGGC